>JANNWK010001260.1:0-9380 GCA_031408355.1 Myxococcales bacterium | reverse complement strand
CTGCGCCTCGATGCCCTTCGCGTCGTCTGCCGCCAGTAGCTCGAGCAGCGCGGGCACGTCCGCCACCGAGCCCAACGCCTTGACTTCCGGACTCATGCCGAGCAGCTGCGCTAGCTGGGACTCGGTCTTGTGAATGACGTCGCTGGGCCGATACCCGCGCTGGAGTAGCTGCGCGACTTGCCGCAGCCGTTCAAGCTGCTCGGTACTGTAGAGCCGTCGATTGGAGTCGCGACGCCGCTCGGGCTGCGGAAAGCCGTAGCGCCGCTCCCAGGCGCGGAGCGTACCCATTGGCAACCGCGTCAGCTCGGATACCACCTTGATGGAATGGCCCGTTTCCGGGCTGTGTTTGCCCCTGGTGTCGGTCTTCTTCGGCGCCAACGGTTGACCTCTACATATCCTGTACAACATCTATACATGCCTTCGGGCTACAGGCAACGCCCGCGCGGCTCTCACAGCGCAGAAACTCCAATGATCCCCACCCCGCACACTCGCTTCTCCCTTGCCACCAAAGCGCGACGCTCCGGACAGCCCACCATGCCAGCATCTCCCGGGGCTCGTGGCAGCTGAGTGGGCGATGCGGCTCGCGCCGGAGCCGTTTCGCGACTTCTTGCCCTACACTTCACTCTCCGCGCTCAAGGTCGTTCACACGGGGAAAGTCCTGAGCCGCGCGCTGGAAATAGTCCAACACTATGGTTCGGATGCCGCGCGCATGCGCTCAGCTCAGGCCCTCGCCGCGTCGGTGAAAACGGCGGGCTTGGCCATCCAGATCGCCAGGTCACCCGTAGCACCGTTGGAAGTAGACGCGCTCAGCCCCGAGACGCGTGCAGCGATTGGGTCACGCGTGCTTGGTCTCTACTTTCACCAGCTGCACGGACAGGGACCGTGGTTCTTGGACCTGCGGCCACGGCATTTTGCATGGGACGCCGCGCAACGCTCCCTCACCTTCTTTCCAGGCGGGCTGTGGTACGAGCCCGACCCCGACTTCAGGCGGCGCGTGCAGTCGCTCTATGAGGGATTCTATCGCCAAGACCAGCCGGCGCTGGCAACGGGCATCGAGCTGTACAGCTGGGACTCGCGCCCCTTGCCTGGCTTCTCGCAACGAATCGAGCGCCTGCTGCTGGAACACTTTGGCCCCGGTGACGCGCCCGAGATTCGCTTTTCAATTGCCAATTTTCGCTCGACCTTCGAGCGCATCTTTCGCGAGGCGGCTGAGAGCAAGGCCAAGCTCCATCCAGAGCTAACGTTCTTGGGCGTCGGACTGGTCGGGCTTTACCTGACGTTGGAGCAATTACAGGTACCGCTGGACCCTCGGCGGGCGTTCGAAGCGAGTGCTCCACTTCGCGACGGACCAGTGGCCGCATGAAACAGCTCCCCAAAGACGCCTGGAGCCGCTCAAAGGCCGTCCTGGGCCTGGTTGCGGGACTTTCTGGCCAAGAGCTTCGACATCGCGTTCGGGGAGGCCTAAGCGGTTCGGTCGAAAAGCTTCGCGCGTCCGAGCTGACGGCGCGCATCGAGCAGGCGCGGCTGATGGTCGACAGTTTAGGCAGGCTCAAGGGGGCGCTGATGAAAGCAGGTCAACTGCTATCGATCGACGCTAGCGACGTGCTGCCACCAGAAGCCATGGCGATCCTCGCCCAGCTGCAAGCGGGCGCCGAACCCGTCGAGTTCGAAAACTTGCGCAGTGTGCTCGTCCAAGAGCTGGGACCAGACTGGGGACGAGCGTTCGATAGTTTCGACACCCGCCCTTCAGCATCTGCCAGCATCGGGCAAGTGCACCGGGCGGCGGTCGACGGTGTCGCTGTTGCCGTGAAGATTCAGTATCCAACCGTAAGCGAGAGCATCGACAGCGATCTAGATGTCTTGCAAAAGCTCGGCAACGGTTGGCGCGCAGTTTCACGAAGCAAGATCGACCTAGCTGGCGTGTTCGAGGAGCTGCGCAGCATTCTGCATCTCGAAGCCGACTACCGCCACGAGCTAGCTAGCCAGCAGCGTTTCGCACAACTGGTCGAACACGATCCCCGCTTCGTCGTACCCCGCTCGCTCCCGCAGCTATCGACTACTCGCGTGCACACCATGACCTGGGAAGAGGGTCAGCCCCTCGGACAGTGGCTGCAAGGGATTCAGCCGCAAGCAGACCGTCTGTGGCTCGCTCAACTGCTGCTGGAGCTCTATTGCTTGGAGTTTTTCCGTTGGGGCCTCGTGCAGACGGACCCCAACTTCGGCAATTTTTTGGTGCGAAGTGACGCGCGTGAGCTTGTATTGCTCGACTTTGGCGCAACCCTCGAATTCGAGCCTCCCTTTCGTCAGGGCTACGTGCAGCTTCTGCGCATCGTGGCGTCGGGGGACACGCGCCGAATCGGCGACGAGGGCGTGACGTTCGGCCTGATCGATGCGCGCGAGTCGCGAGAAACGCGCGAGCTGTTCGCTCAATTTCTCACGGTCGCGATCGAGCCTTTCGCGCCTTCGCTACAACCATTTGCATTTCGGGACGCTGGTTACGCTGAGCGCTCCCAGGATATCGGGCGGCGCTTTGTTCGCAGCCTCCAGGTCTCGCCGCCGCCCAGACGACTACTCTTCCTGCATCGCAAACTGGGCGGCATCTTTCAACTGCTCAAGCGCTTGGACCTCGAGCTGGACCTGCGGCCCTACTGGGAGCGAATGGTCCAGTCGAAGTGACTGATGCAGCCCCGAAGAGCAGGGCGACACTTCCGAACCGCGTCGTGCGTAGTCCAACCGAGAGAAGAGTGGTGACCATGAAGAAGATCTCGAGTGCGCGAAGGTTGTTTCTCGTCGCTTCAGCAGCGTCGTTTCTGCTGTCCGTGACGCTTTGGTTTTCGGGGCACAAGGAGCAGGGTGCCTTCGTCGGACTTTGGGTTCCGTCCATCTTGTCGCTCGGCGCATTGATGCTTGCGGGCAGGGAGAACAACGATGCCTGACGTAGCCTTGTTCATAGCGGGCTCGCTGATCATGCTCGTCGTCGTTGCCGGCTGTCTTAAGCTGGGGCGTGCAGAGGAGGCAGAAGCGCGCAGGCGCCAACGTGAACGGCAGTTGGAGCACGAAAGCGCGCGCTAGACCGCCGTCAGGGACTCGTGCGCCGGAGCAATACAGAAAGCTCCGAGAACGGCTGCGCGCGTCAGCGATGCTATGGCGTGAACGAGACCACGTCGAGGACGGTGTCCCTCACCTCACCAATTCCGAGCGCATAGCGCTTTTCCTCCTCCGCACAGGCTTCCTCTGGAGCGATAGGATTGGTGTCGATGACCTGAATCGTTTTGTAGCTCTGCGCGTTGACGAGCGTGGTCAGGTTGACAGCGGCGATCCGACCCATATCGAGCGCGATACCGGGCGCATACTCCTGGTAGTAGGCGCTGCCCAGTTCGGGCGTCGCGGGCATGATCACGCCGGGCAGCGCGCCGTTCTCGCCGGCCTTCCAAGTTCCATTGGTGTTCTCGAACACTCCCTGGGAGTCGTAGAACTCCACGTCCTCACCGAAGTAGCAGACGGTACCGTCGGTCGCCTCTACGTAGAAGTTCAGCGCGACTTCGTGCAAGATTCCGTCGAACTTTGTCTCGTGCCGCAGTACGTGCGTTTGGACACCCATGATGCTGCGCGTCTCGGCGAGCACCTCACGCTTGACGGTGATGTTGATGCCGACCTCGTCGCCCACGCCCACACCCGCGAGCTCGACGATCGACCCTACGTTTAGAGGGTAGTAGGGGTTGGTCGAGGCCAAGGAGAAGGTTGCGACCGACGGGTCGCACAGTGCCACCGCCACGTTCGCGACATGGCACTTCGGGAGGGGCGTTGGCCCAGGCGTGAAGGAGACCAGCTCGAGCACCGTGTCTTTGACCTCGCCGATACCGTAAGCGTAGCGTTTCTCTTCCCAAACGCAGGTTTCGTCGGGCGAGATCGGATTGGAGTCCATGACTTGGATCGTGTCGTAGACCTGACTACCGAGCGCGGTGGCCAGGTCGTCTGCGGCGATCCGACCCATATCGAGCGCGATACCGGGCGCTAGCTCCTGATAGTAGGCGTCCCCGGCCACGGGCGATGCAGGCATGATGACACCCGGCAGCGCGCCGTCTTCGCCCGCCTTCCAGGTGCCGTCGGTGTTCGCGAAGGTTCCCTTGTCATCGTAGAATTCGACGTCTTCGCCAAAGTAGCAAACCGTGCCGTCGCTCGCTTCGACGTAGAAATTCAGTGCAACCTCGTGCAAGACACCATCAAAGTTTGTCTCGTGCCGCAGCACGTGGGTTTCGACACCCATGATGGTGCGAGTCTCGTCCAGCACCTCGCGCGTGACCGTGATGTTGATGCCGGCCTCGTCACCCTCGCCCTCGCCAGCAAGCTCCACGATCGATCCGACGATCAACGGGTAGTAGGGGTTCGTGGAGGCCAAGGAGAAGCTCGCCACAGCTGGATCGCAGAGGGCAGCGTCCACGTTGATGGGGTGGCAGGCCGCGAGAACGCCGTCCCCACCGCTGCCCTCGCCACCGCTGCCCTCGCCGCCGCTCCCCTGACCGCCGCTGCCCCCCTCGCCCACGGGGGGTTCTCCGGCCACGCCCGGCGCGGAGCCGCCACGGGTTGAACCGCCTTGGGCCGCCCCACCGTCTGGCGTCCCGCTGGAAGCGGGGCCGTCGTTGCCGCAGGCGGGCAACGTGGCAATGGCGGCGCCGATCAAGATACCTAGAGTAGAATTCAACGTTCTCATGTCTCCGTGTTCAGCACGGAGCGTGCCGGCGAAAGCGCTCCACTAGCAGCGGCGATTCCTGCGTAATTTTTGCCCGCCGTGAGAAAAGTGGCCGGTCTTTAGGACACTTGCGTCCGGTTTGCCGTCGCTTTCAAGGGTGCTCGTCGTGCGCGACTATTGCGGCAACGGGATGCCGAACTTCGGATCCAGAGCTGGTTGCGCTGCGGATGCGGGTATCGAGAGCGTCCGAGGTGCCTCCGCCGCTCGGCCCGGCGCCCTCCTGGGCTCCGGGCGGCGTGTCGGGGCGGACGCTGGCGGCGTCGCCACGCTGGGAGCGGACGCTGGAGTATGAGCGCTGGCGACGGGAACAACGCCGGCACCTGGACCGGGCGCAGCGCCGGCCGACGCGAGCGCGCCGTGGCTCAGCTTCGTGACATTGTCCGCCGCAGGCTTTGCGCTGCGGCCCGGGATGAGCAGGAAGGCCAATGCGGAAGGCAGTAGCGCCGCGGCGAGCCAGAGCGCCTTCGGTCGTCGCGTCGCGCCCCCGGCGCCTGCCGCGCTTCGTCCCTGAGTCGTAGCAAAGGGCGACACGGTGCGGAGTTCGGCAGCTTTTCCGCGCAAGGCACCCGAGGCGCCGAGGGTCTCAATTCCCTCAGCGGCCTGGCGAAGCTGATCCATGAAGCCCTTGGCCGAGGGGATCCGATCGGCTGCGTTGCGAGCGAAGGCGTGCTCGAAGAAGGCGTCGAGGCTCTTCGGCAGCAGCGCATTGAAGTCGCTGGCTTTGGGCAGGGGCACGCGGATGATCCGTTCGAAAACCTTGGCCAAAGTGTCATCAGCGAACGGATTTTCTCCCGTGAGCATCTCGAACGTGACCACACCGAGCGCCCAAACGTCGGCGCGCGGCCCGACGTTTTCGGCCCACACCTGCTCCGGGCTCATGTACGCGGGGGAGCCGACCGCGCCGGCGCTGGTGGTTCCGCCAGGGTCGGCCTGCAAGCGCAGATCCTTGGCGACACCAAAGTCCAGAATCTTCACCACCTCGTCGCCTGCCACCTTCTCCAGGAAGATGTTCGCCGGCTTCAGATCGCGGTGCACGATCTCGGCGTCATGAGCGAGCTGGACGCCCTTGGCCACGCCATCAATGATCTTCAGGCAGCGCGCCAACGACAACTTGCCCTCGCGCGCGAGCAGGCCAGCTAGGTCCTCACCCCTGAGCAGCTCCATAGTCAGGAAGGGCTGACCCTCGAACACTCCGAAATCCAGAACCTGCACAATGTTGGGACTTCGCAGGCGTGCGGCGGCCTGCGCTTCGCGCTTGAAGCGCTTGAGCGAGCCCGGGGTCGGGGAGCCGCCGGAAATCACCTTCAACGCCACGTCCACCTCGAGTTCGAGGTGACGTGCTCGCCACAAAGTGCCCATTCCCCCTACGGCCAGCTGCTCGATGACCTCGTAGCGTTCACTCACCCTGTCGCCTGGGCGCACCATTCAATCGGGCGAACCCTACCACGCGGGCGGGGAGGGCGACGAGCCCGCTGCGATCGGCGTCAGGCTGCGGTAGCATGGCCCCGGCCCATGACCGCAGGACTGCAGGCGACCCAGGCGCTGAAGATGCCGGATGCGATGCCCGTCAGAACGGTAGCCGTGGACGTGGTCGATGGGCCCAGCCGCGGCGCGCACTGGGAGGGCGAACAGGGCACCGTGGGCAAGGCCCGGGACAGCTCACTCGTGCTGGCCGACGACACGGTGTCCGGCTACCACTTGCGCTTTGCAGCCACGGCCGAGGGCATACGGGTTTGGGACCTTGGCTCTACCAACGGCACGTTTTTTGGGGACCTTCGCATCGAGCAATGCGTCGTGCCGCCAGGAGCGCAGCTCAAGCTGGGCCGGACGAGTATCACCCTCGGGAAGGGCCTGCCGGCGACGGTTGAGCTTCACGACGAAGATCATTTGGGACAGCTACGAGGGCAGACGCAGGCCATGCGCAGGCTAATGAGCCAGGTGCGCAAGGCTGCCCAAAGTAGCGTGGCCGTCTTGCTGGTCGGCGAATCTGGCACCGGCAAGGAGCTTTTGGCACGGGCGATCCATGACTTCAGCCCGCGCGCGAACGCCCCCTTCATCACGATCGATTGCGCTTCGATCACGCCTACGCTGATCGCCAGCGAGCTGTTCGGGCACGAGAAAGGTGCGTTCACCGGCGCGACGCACACCCGTCAGGGAGCCTTCGAAGCGGCCGATTCGGGGACCATCTTCCTGGACGAAGTGGGCGAGCTGCCGAGTGAGCTACAACCGACCTTGCTTGGAGCTCTTGAGCGAAGGCGGTTCTGCCGCGTGGGGGGCAGGAAGGAGGTTTCGGTCGATGCGCGAGTGGTGTGTGCGACCAATCGCGACCTAAGAGCCGAGGTAAACGCCGGGGCGTTTCGGCTGGATTTGTACTACCGGCTAGCGGTGGTGTCGCTCGAGGTCCCGCCGCTCCGCGAGCGACTGAAGGATATCCCGCTCTTGGCCGAGCACTTCGCGCGCGAGGAAGGGCTCACGGGTCCCCTCTCAGAGCTGCTGTCCGACGAAACGATGGCACAGCTCTTGCTGTATCGCTGGCCGGGCAACGTGCGAGAGCTCAAGAACTACGTGCAAGCTACGGTGGCCATGGGGGAAGCGCAGCTTCTCGAGGAAGCTCGCCCAGCGCAGGCAGCGGAGGACCTGCGTAGCGTCCTCGCGAGGTTTCTCGAGCACCCCTACGGAGAAGCGCGCGCCCGACTGGTACGAGAATTCGAGCTGCACTATCTGGAGCACTTGATGAAGAGGACCCACGGCAACGTGGCTCAAGCAGCACGTGAAGCCGAAATGGCTCGCTCGCATCTGAACGACCTATTGAGGCGGCACAAGGTCCGTTAGGATGCTGGGCAACCACGTGCGCTACGCAGGGGGCATTGCGCTGCTCGCAGCCAGCACCGCCACAGGCGGCTGTCAGTGGTTGGCGGATCCGAGCATCGAGTATGTGCCGTGCCTGCCGGAGGCCCAACCGTCGCGCTACGAGGAACGTTTTGACGACGACTGGCAGTACCTCCGGGACTACCGGTGCTGGCGCAGCGCCAACACCCCAGACCCCAGCAACGCGGTGGACCCGACCATCGTGTCTGGTCTTGCGACGGACCCAGAGCAAACCGACCCGGAGCTGTTGATTCGCCCCCAGTCGGCAGCCGCTTGGTCGGCAACGAGCCAAGCGCCGCTGGTATTTCGGCAACTTCAGGGGAATTTCGCGGTCTTTACCCGTGTGGAAACGGTATCGGGCAGGACCAGTGGTACGTGCCTCGAAGCTCAGGACCGCGCGGGACTGGTCGTCCGCAGTCAGGATCAACGCCGCTGGGCCACGTTCCTAACCCAGCCTGACGTCCCGGCTGGCAGTGTGTGCGACGGCGAAGACATGCCGCAGGCGCGCGCCTTCCGCGAAAGCTATGGGTTCGCCGAAGATCCAGGCGGCAAGGTGTCGAGTTTCGGCTTGGACGGAGAGGCTGATATCGCTCTTTGTCGGTTAAACGCGCAGCTGCTCTACTACTATCGCACGCGTGACGAACAAGGCGTCGGACCCTGGGAAGCATTGGGTGATCACGGCGTCGACACGGACCTGCTAGATGTCGGCGTTACCGTCGCCAGCTCGGGAAACACCGACGTCGAAGGGCACTTCCCCTGGCTTGCCATCCTCGACGAACTAGGCACTGACGGCTGCGGCGGCGCGATGACGCTGTTCGAGGCGTGGGAACCGTAGATGCGCACATTGCTGGCGGCCACAGGCCTAGTGCTGACGTTCACGCTCCTACTGTGGCCCGTCGCCGCGTTGGCTCAAGACACAGCGCCGCCCCAACAAGCTGCTAGCGCAGCGATTGAGAAGGGCCGGCAGGGCTTAGAGTCGTACGAGCACGGGAACTGGCAGGACGCGATCAGTAGGTTCGAAGAAGCGGAAGCCCTCTATCACTCGCCAGTCTTCTTGTTGTACTCGGCGCGCAGCTTGCGGAACGCCGGTCGTTTGCGCGAGGCCAGCAGGATGTTTTCACGCTTGTCTGCTGGGCAAGTCGGTGCGACAGCGCCAGAGGCCTGGAAACAGGCGCAGGCAGCGGGTCGAGTGGAGCTGCAGGCACTCGAAGAGCAGCTAGCGGCGTCTGAGGCTGCTCAAAGGTTGCCGCCCACCCGTCTGGCGACTGCGAAGCCAAGAGCCACCACGGAACCCAGAAAACGCGGGGTCTATCTGCCAGGTCTCGTCATCACCGGCGTTGGAAGCGCGGCAGTGGTGGCGGGTGGGGTGGTGGGTGTCTTGGCGCTCGCCAAGCGTTCTACCGTGCTCACGCCCACGCCCACGCGCGACAACTTACCGGTCTGCAAGGCGACGCAGTGCCTCGATTCACAAGCACACTTGGTCGAGCCCCGAGCGCAGACCACCCAGGACTTGGCGCTGGCCGCCGACGTGCTGTGGATCAGCGGCGCGGCCGTGGTCGCGATCGGCGTCGCGCTGATGCTCATCGACCCCCGCGCAGATCCTGCGGCGTCGGCAGCGCTCGGACCCGACGCTGGCTGGCTGCTCGTAAAGTTCTGAAGCCTGGCCCCACTGCGGCCGTGATTCCTTCATGGACGACGACTTGCGGGGTTAGTTACCTTTGGGGAACGCGGTCGTTAGAAAAACTGCCAAGCGCATCGACTT
>JANNWK010001259.1:0-5664 GCA_031408355.1 Myxococcales bacterium | reverse complement strand
CCACGACCACCGCCGCATGTAGGCTACTTGTCATCCCCACCGCGTCCTCCGCCGCCACGACCCCCGCCGCACCGGCCGCTGCCGGCGAGAATGATGTTCGAGGCCACGACTTCGGTTCGGTACTTCTTGTTGCCCTCCTTGTCGTCGTAGGTCGACGTACGGAGACCGCCTTCAACGAACAGTCGCGATCCTTTGGTGAGAAACTTTCCCAGAGCCTCGGCGCGCTTGCCCCAAACCACGACGCTATGCCACTCCGTACGCTCCTGGCGTACGCGATTCTTGTCGAGGTACGTCTCGCTCGTCGCCAGCCGGAGCTTGAGTACGGACTGGCCGCCAGAGGTAACGCGCAGCTCCGGATCCGCCCCTAGGTTGCCCAACAAAAGTACGCGATTCAGTCCTTCAGCCATGGTGCTCCTTTCCAAGACCAATGACTGGGCGGAGCGGAGGCGTCAAGCCAGGGACGGACATACTTTGGCCAGCTCCTCGACTGAGGTTTCCTGAGCCGGGACGGGCGCTCAGCCGGCCGTGACGCCACGCGCCGTTGTGACAACACCCGACTCAAGCTCGGCTAGAAGCGACGCTACCTCGGTCCGCAGGGAGAGGAGCTGGGAGCGGAGCGTGACCTGTTTTTGCGCTGCTTCCGGCGGCTGCGGCTCAGCGCCCCCCTCACGCAGCTTCTTCCGCGCGCCGGCAATCGTGAAGCCGTGGCTGTAAAGCAGGTCCTTGACGGTGACCAACTTCTCGACGTCGCGGCGCGAGTAGATGCGCTGGCCCTTACGCGATTTCTGCGGCCGTATCGAACGGAACTCAGTCTCCCAGTAGCGGAGCACGTGCGGCTCCACGCCCACGATGTCCGAGACCTCACCGATCCGGTAGTAGAGCTTAACGGGGTGCATCGGGCTCTCCAAGGCTCAGGCTTCCTTGGCTGCCCCGAGCAAGTCCTCAGAACCGTTGAGCGCCTGCTTCAGCAGCTGGCTCGCCTTGAAATTGAGAACACGACGCTCCGTAATCGTGATCGGCTCCCCGGTCTGCGGGTTGCGTCCCTGGCGTTGGCGTTTGTCGCGCAACACGAAATTACCGAAGCCAGAGATCTTGATCTTCTCTCCGCGGCCAAGCGTTTCCTTCATGGTTTCGAAAACCAGGTCGACCAAGTCCGCGGACTCCTTCTTTGAGAAGCCGCCAAGCCGGGTGTAAACAGCGTGTACGATGTCTGCCTTGGTCACGGTCGCCTCGTTGCGAAGTAGGGTTCGCGCCCTCGTGCCAGCGCGCTCCGGCGTCTGGTCCAACGAAAAGACTACCGAGCCACATGCGGAAGTCCATAAGTAACGGCAGGGAGCCAGCTAGGCCGCCCGATGAACGCAGCGGTCGTCGCCTCGGGCTCCAAGCCGGAAAGGGCGCAACCCTTGAAAACGGGCGGAGGGAGCCGCTCGAAGCCGGCCGAGCTCGGGGCCGCGCAGTCGCTCCGCCGCTGTCGAAGCCCCAGAAATACCCGAGGCAGGCTCGGCTCAGGCTGCTCGCGCCATGCCCGACAGGCCCTCGTCAGCCTCGCCCGGCGTCGAAATGCGGTCGGGAGCAGGCACCTGGCGCCCGAGCTGCTCGACCAAGACCTGAGAGGCCACGTAGCCGTAGCCCAGCGTGAAGAGCAGAGCGAAGGGCGTTGCGAAGTAGTGCGCCGTCTGCACTGAAGCGATGACGCTCGCGGCACTGACCAGGGTGAGTCCAAGCTCCGCCAGCGGCAACTTGGCGTGCTGGAAGTAGCGGCCGGCCACGCTGCCACGCTTGGGCGTGCGCACGAATTCGCCCGCCATCTTCGTCAGGCCATCGAACACGGCCGCCGTGAGGTGCGGGGCGAGGCCCGCTCCGAGCGCGATGAGCGCGGGCAAGCGACGCGCCGCTCCCCAGCCGGAGCGGCCCTGCGCGACCTCCGCCGTAATGTAGAAGGTGGCGATTGAGCCCGTCGCGCCGAAACAAAGAGGCAAGTCGATGAGGAGCATCGTCGTCAGATCGGTCGCGGGCATGAAGATGAGAGCCGGCAAGAGCAGCAGGCTGAGCATCACCATCATCGGGTAAGCGAAGTGCGGCAGCATGTGGAAGCAGGCTTCCACGCGCTGACTGAAGGACAAGTTCGAAGAAACGACGCGCTTGAGCAGCTTACGCGCGGTCTGGACGGTGCCCTTGGCCCAGCGGAACTGCTGAGCTCGGAAGGCTGACATGTCCTCGGGCAACTCCGACGGGGTCACCACGTCGCTCCGATAGACGAAGCGAAAGCCAGCCATTTGCGCGCGGTACGAAAGGTCGAGATCCTCGGTCAGCGTGTCGTGCTCCCAGCCGCCAGCTGCCTCGATCGCGGCCCGTCTCCAGATGCCGCCAGTGCCGGAGAAATTGAACATGTGACCGGCACCGAAGCGGGCGCGGTTCTCGACCATGTGGTGACCGTCCAGCATGAGCGCCTGGATCTGCGTGAACAGACTGTGGTCGCGGTTCATGTGGCCCCAACGCGTTTGCACCATGCCAACGCGGGCGTCCTGAAAATGACCCACGACGTCGCGCAGGAAGCTGCGCTGCGGGACAAAGTCGGCGTCGAAGATGGCGACAAGCTCACCTTTGGCGCTACCGAGGCCGTAGTCGAGCGCGCCTGCCTTGTAGCCGTGCCGGTTGGGGCGCCGCACGTGTGAAGCATCGATGCCCTTGGCGACGAGCTCGTTCACAGCCTCGCCAGCGATCCGTACGGTTTCGTCAGTCGAATCGTCGAGCACCTGAATCTCGAGCTTGTGCGCTGGGTAGTCGATCGCGCCGGTCGCCGCGATCAGGCGGGCCGCCACCGTAGCTTCGTTGAAGATCGGCAGCTGAATGGTCACCGTGGGCAACGCTTCATCGTCGAGAACGATGACGGGGCGTTCGCCAACCTCGATCCGGCGGCGATGACGCCAGCACTGATAGACGAGGTGGGCGCGATGGGCCCCGTAGGTGCAAAGCACCAGGAGCACGGTGCAGTAAGCCGCCAAAAGCAGGAGTTGCATGCTGTTCCTGCGCGAATTACCAATCTCTACCCACCCGAATGTCACCGAATTGTAATTCGGTGTAGGACCATGTCGGATGGCAATACGGCCTGGCGGGCGGGGGCGGAAAAGCCGGCCGACGGGCTAGAAGCCGACGTCGCCGCCCGGGCTGGGAACGGTGCCGGGTTTCTTCCCCACCGGCTGCCTCAACACATTCGGACGCCCAGCCGGCACGCGCGGCGGTGGTTTGACGACCGCCGCCGCGGCCACCGGCGCAGGCGCGAGAAGCGCGGCAGATGGAGCGGCGGACGGAGCCAAACTTGCGGCCGAAGGCAGCTGAGCCGGCGGCGCCACTACCGGCGACGCTGCCACCACCGAGCCAACCGCTGCCGCGTCTCCCCCGGAGGTGACCTTCAACACCACTCCAATCCCAATGCCCAGCACGACCACCGCTGCGACGGCCGCCGCCACCACGGCGCCCGCGTTGCCGCGCCTAGCCCGTGGTGCCGGAGTTCTAGTGATCGGCGCGCCCGTGGCCATCTGCAAGGTGGCGGCGCCACCGGCCATCCCGAGAGCGGGGCTTGAGCCCACGCGAGCCTCTGCGCCGTAGGTCGGGGTGATGAGTAGGCCCGGCGGCGGGGTCATGGCCGATGGATCGGGCGTGAGCGCGGGATGGGCTGACCCCATCGGGCCGCCCGCAAAGCTGGGGATCGGGATGTCGCCCGTCGAGTAACCGCCTCGCACCGGGAGACCACAAACCGCCCCCAGTGATTCCGCCAACTCCGCAGCGCTCGCGAATCGTCCGTCCGGTTCACGGCACAAGGCCTTGGTGAACCAGGCATCGAAGCCGGGCGGGATATCAGGCGTGATCTGCGAGGGGATCGGCAGGGGTGCCGTGCACAGCTTCACCAGCAGATCGCCCACTGCCTCACCCTCGAAAGGCAACGTACCAACGATGCAGCGATAGGCGATCACGCCGACCGACCAAAGATCGGACCGGTAGTCGACGCTGCGCAGACCGCGCGCCTGCTCCGGGCTCATATAGTAAGGCGTACCGAGCACGGACCCCGTCCTGGTGGCCGAAGAAGAGGTCAGGGAGTTGTCGGTGAACTTGGCAATGCCGAAGTCCACCACCTTCGCTACGTCGGCGCCGTCTTCGTCGTCCCACACCAGGAACACGTTCTCGGGTTTCAGGTCGCGATGCACGATGCCGCCGGCGTGCGCTTTCGACAGCGCACGGCACACCTGCATGAGCAGCCGCGCGGTATCCTTCGCGGGCAGACGACCCACCCGATCCAAGCGCTTGTCGAGCGGTTCGCCGCGCAGGTATTCCATGACAATGAACGGACGCCCGTCGTCCGTTACGCCATGGTCATAGACCTCCACCACGTGTTTGCTGCGCAGCTTGGCGGCAGCCCGCGCTTCATTCTCGAAACGACTGCGCGCCTCAGGGCTGTCCGCGTACTCCGACTCGATGAACTTGACCGCGACGTGGGTGCCCAGCGTCGCGTGAATGCCCTCCCATACCGAGCCCATTCCGCCTCGACCGATGAGCTGCGTAAGGCGGTACTTCCCCGCCACGATCAATGCTGGAGCTACGTCCGTCTGAACCACCGGAGCCAAGGGTAGCGAGCCTTGCCCGACGACGCCAGCGCCAGCGCGACGCCGCCACGGCCTTTGGCTAGTCATTCTGCTAGGGCACTCGCCCGGCCGGCAAGGGGGGGGCGCCAGACCCCACGGCTGCCACCCCCATCTTGCGTCGTGTTAAGACCGCCGCGCATGGCGACGCGGCTGTTTCCAGAGGGCTCCGAAGACGTCATCTACGTGGTGGACCTGTCAAGCTACGTGCTGCGCGCCTACCACGCGGTGGCCCCACTCTCGAGCCCGAGCGGCGAGCCCACTGGGGCCGTGCACGGCATGGTGAACATGCTCGAGCGCATGCTGCGCGAGCGCCGACCGAAGCTGCTCGCCGTAGCGTTGGACGCAGGTCGCGAGACCTTCCGGCGCAAGATCTATCCCGAGTACAAGGCCCATCGCCCGCCCGCCCCGGACGATCTTCGGATCCAGCTCAAGCGCTGCGAAGAAGTGGTGTTGGGGCTTCACGCTGCTATCTACAAGCAGGAGGGGGTCGAAGCCGACGACCTGATCGCCACCATCGTGAAGCGAGCGCGCGAGCTGGCGCTAAAGGTGGTGATCCTGGCCGCCGACAAGGATCTCATGCAGCTGGTGGGCGAGGACGTCATGCTCTGGGATACGATGCGCGATCGCGTATTCGGCCCGCCCGAAGTCGAGGAACGCTTCGGTGTGCGTGTGGACCAGCTACGCGACCTGCTGGCACTCATGGGCGACGCCTCCGACAACATTCCGGGAGTGCCTTCGGTGGGTCCGAAGACCGCCATGGAGCTACTGAAGGCCTACGGCACGCTGGACGGGATCTACAGCAACCTGGACAAAGTCAGCCGCAAGCCGCTGGCGCAGAAGCTGCTGGAGCACCGGGAGCAGGCCTTCCTCAGCCAACAACTGGTGACGCTGAAGGACGACTGTCCGATCGAAGTCAGCCGGGAGAGCCTAACCTATCGAGGGCGCGATTTGCCCAAGCTGCGGACGCTGTACAGCGAGCTTGGGTTCACCCGTATGCTCTCGCTGCTCGCGAGCGAGGAGGCCG
>JANNWK010001258.1:0-2622 GCA_031408355.1 Myxococcales bacterium | reverse complement strand
CGAGGCGCCGACGCGACGTACCTCCGCGTCGTTCAGGACCCTGAGCAGGCGTGCCAGCGTGAGCAAGGGCAGATCGCCGATCTCGTCCAGGAACAGCGTGCCGCTCTCGGCGGCCTCAACCAGGCCAGCGTGGGCCTGGTTGGCTCCCGTGAACGCGCCCTTTTCGTGACCGAACAGCTCGGATTCGATGAGCCCCTCCGGGATGGCCGCGCAATTGACCGCTACGAATGGGCCGGCTCGTCGTGGGCTCAGCTCGTGAATGGCGCGCGCCACCAGATCCTTGCCAGTGCCGGACTCGCCGAGAATGATCACCGTCGAAGGGGTAGGGGCGATCTTGCGAATCAGCTCGAAGGTGCCCTGCATGACTCGGCTGCTGCCGACGATGCCAGCGAAGGCGGAGCCGACCGGTTCGTTCAAAGGCGTGGACCGGACAGGCTCCGCCCGAGGTTGCTCGAGAATGCGAGCCACCGTGGTGACCAGATCCCCATGCGCAAAGGGCTTGGAGATGTAGTCCACGGCTCCCAGCTTCATCGCCTCCACCGCCGAAGGCACGGTCGCGTAGCTGGTCATGATCAGCACCGGTGTGCCGCGAGCGAGCGAGATGAGCTCGGTGCCGGTGCCTCCGGGCAATCGCAGGTCGGAAATGACCAGATCGAAGCCGCCGGTCGCGCACTCTTGCCTAGCCTCTTCGAGGCTACCCGTCTGCACGACTTCATGGCCATGTCGGGTGAGCAGCCGCCCCAGCTCGACACGAATAACGGGCTCGTCCTCCACGAGCAGAACTCGGCTCATTGGGCGACTCCAGGCAGCGTGACCGTCATGGTTGTTCCGGTTCCTACTTCACTCACGACCTCGATGCTCCCGCCATGTTCGCGCACCATGCTATACGCGAGCGAAAGGCCGAGGCCCGTGCCCTCCCCGGCGACCTTCGTGGTGAAGAAGGGATTGAAGATGCGGTCGCGGATGTTTTCCGGGATGCCCTCGCCGGTGTCGGCCACGTCGATGCGAATCGCGCTGCCTTCCGGGCGCGCGGAGATCTGGACCCGCGCGCCGGGCTTCGAGGCGTCACAAGCGTTGCTCAGGAGGTTCACGAAGACCTGGATCAACGTGTGACGATCGCCCTCGACCAGTAGTCCCGGGGTGCACAGGTTGGCGCACGTAACCTCGCGGGCCTGGCGGCTCAGCCGCACCAGACTGGCGGCCTCCTCGACGAGCTCGCGCACGTCGAGCGGCGCCTTGCTTTTGCTGGCCTGGGCCGGCAGGGACTCCGCCCCAGCGTGACTGAAGCTCACCAAGGAGCGGACGATGCGGTCGATTCGGCGTGTCTGCTCCATGATGAGTTCGGCGCGCTCTTCCACTACGGCGGGATCCATATCAAAGGGCAGGTTCTGGGCCAGGCAGGCGATCCCGGTGAGCGGGTTGCCGATCTCGTGGGCCACTCCGGCCGCGAGGTGACCGAGCGAGGCCAATCGGTCCTGATGGGCAACCTGAGCCTGGAGCAATTTCGCCTCGGTCAGGTCCTCCACCAGGATAACTTGGGCGCCAGCAAGATGCGAAGCGAGGTGAGCGCCCTTGTGCGAACTGGTTTCTAGTCGCGACCGGTAGAGTTGTAGGAAGCGCTCGCCGCCACCGGTCTGCACGCGCTGCTCGCGACCGGTGAGCAGTGCTTCGGCCGCGAAGGAACCCAGGAGTGGTCCCCACGGATCCGGCAGGGCGTCGATGCGCGCCCCCACGGCCTCCGTCGCAAGGACTCCGCTGAGTGAGGCCATGGCTCGATTCCAGATCACGACGTCACTGTCCGGACCTAGCGCGCAGACGCCCTGCGGCAAATCTTCGAGGATCTGTCGAAAATAGCGACCGAACGCCTCGAGCTCTGCGGCAGCCCCGTGAAGTGGGACGCGAGCCTCCCGCAGCCGCCGCTCAAGCAGTCGCAGTTGGTCCGCCAGAGCGGTCCTGGCGCTGGCGTCCATGCGCAGGCTGTCGTCAACCACCATGCGCGCCAAGACCGGACCCATCAGTCCGGACAGGTTGCGCTCGATTCTATCACGCAGGAGCAGGAGTTCCCCTGGCCGCTTCTCGTCGAAGCGCATCGTCAAATCGCCGAGAGCCCGCTGCACTTCCGCCTCGGCCGCATCGTCCCCCAGCACGGACACGAGCCGACTCCGAAACTCCGCTGGCGAAGCCGCCGCCAGCGTGAGTGACGTGCCGTCGAACTTCGGCTCCGTCCACTGGCCCGGCTCGGCGCCGCTTGGCGCGTCGGGCCAGAACGTCGATGCCGCTACGAACAAGAGGCTGTTGAGCGAGAGCGACAGCAGCGTCGACAGGGACCAAGGGTCACCCGGCAGCAGCTGCAGCTGCTCGCTCAGGTTGAGCGCTGATAGCTCGAGCGACGATGGCACGAGCAGCGGGACGGCCAATGTGGCGGCCCATACGGCGATCCCCCCGGTCAGGCCAGCAATGAAGCCCGCCCGCGAGGCCCGTGGCCAGAACAGTACGCCAGCCAGGCCCGGCAGGAACTGCGCGACAGCGGCGAACGACACCAGCCCGAGCTCGGCCAACCCCAGCCGCTTGTCGAGGAGCAGGAAGCAGCCGAAGCCGGCCAAGATGATGGTGACGATTAGC
>JANNWK010001257.1:0-7976 GCA_031408355.1 Myxococcales bacterium | reverse complement strand
CGCCTAGCTCCAAGTAGAGCTGCTGACGCCGGGTGGGTTCCAGCTCGGCCGCGACTTCGTCCTCGTAAAGCTCGGCGAGGCCAGCGAACGCCTGCTCTTCGGTGAGGAGCCCCTTCAGGCGCTCGAACAACTCGGCTGAGCGACCGTGAAGCTGACGTACCCGCTGAAACGCGGTAATTGCTCGCGGCTTGTCGCCGACGGCCCGCGCCAAGAGCTGCGCCGCGCGCGTCCGGTCAACGCAGGCCGCAGCCTGGTCGCTCTCGAGGGCTGCGCGACGCTCCAGCGCTTCCACGAGCTCTTCAAAACGCTTGGCAACCTCGAGGGCCTTGCACAGGGCGTCGATGGCCTCGGCGTCGTCGGCGCCGAGCTTGAGTCGCGCCTTGAGGTTCACGATGGCGCGAGTGGGATCGGCCAGTTGCGTCAGGGCGACATCGGCGGCTTCCCCCAGGGCAATTCGCCGCTCGGGCGCGGCGGGGGCGAGCTCCGCCAGGCGCTCCAGCACGCCGCAGAGCTCGGCCGCGTCTTCCGCTTGGCGCAACAAGGCCGATAGCGCGCGAGCCGCGAGCAAGGCGTCACCGCGCTCCGACTCAACGAGCGCCAATACGCCTCGATAGAAGTCGGCGGCACGCGCCGGATCCTCAAGGCCGTGCTCGCACGTCTGGCCGGCCTCCAGCAGCAGGCCCCCGCGAACGTCGAACGGCACGTCGCCCAAAGCCACGGTGTGCAGAACCTCCACGCGCCGCTCAAGTAGTCCCAGCTCTTCCGCCAGTTGGCCAAACCGAACACGATGCTCGGGCTCGCCAGGAAGCAGCGCTATGATCGTCGCCAGGGTCTCGAACGCCCCATGGGGATCCGACAGGGAGCCGAGACGCAGCTCCACCACTTCGTCCAGGAGCGCCACGCGAGCCTGTGACTGCGAGCCGTCCGCAAGAACCTCCAACATGCGGACAACGTCGACGAGGCTGGCCTGCTCACGGTAGTGAGCGCACAAAAGCCGCGCCGCAGCCGCCCGAACGCTCGTCTCCCCTTCGGCTGCGGCCACAACGGAACTCGCCAGCGCGACGATGCGCTCGAGCAGGGCAACGCCGGCGACCTCGCCGCCAGCTGCCTGAAGCAGGCGAGCGGAGAGCCCCAAGGCCTCGCCAGGCTGCTCGAGATCGAGCCACAGCGCGGCAATTCGCCCCAGCAGGTCGTTCTGCTCCGCGGGCTGGGTCGTCGCCAATTGCAGACGCAAGCTGAGCAAGGCAATCAGCGGCCGCTTCCTGCCGTTGCGCTCATAGAGGCGTTCCAGCGACGCCTCCACCCGCGCGTCCGAAGCGCTGGTCTGATTGAGCTGCTCGAAATAGTCGATCGCGCGGTCCGCGTTGCCCGCGAAGTCACGTGCCGCCATCGCGGCTTCACGCAAAATATCGATGCGCTCCGCGGGGCTGAGGTCGCGATCGAGCCGGGCGTCGTACAGTTCGAAGAGCTCGCCGAAGCGGCCCTGAGCATTGAACGCCAGCTTCAGGCGATCGAACGCCCAGTCCGCGCTCGGGCACATCGAATGCACACGCGACAAGAGTACGATCACGCGTTCAGGCTCGTCGAACCACTCCTCCTGAAACTCGACGACACGCTGCCCCACGGCCTCAGCCACCTCCGGCGAAAGTTGCCGTTCGATCGTGCGCGCGTAAGCCTCCGCGACCGGTTCGGGCCGGTTCAGCTTGCGGGCCATGTCCTCGGCCACGCCCCACAGCTCGAGCTCACCCGGCGCCGCCTCAGCGCCGCGCAGGGCCAGCCGCAACGCCTCCTCGGGCTGATCTAGCTTCGTGTCCAGCAGCTGACGCATCCAACGCGAACGGGCCTCGGCCAGCTCGGGATCAGCCGCTGCCACGGCCAAAAGCGCCTCGATCACGTCGGCGCGCGCGTCCGGATCCTCGGAGCCCTCGGCCATGCGTTCCAGGAGCATCGCTGCGCGCGCGCGTGTCGGGGCGGCTCCAAGCGCCTGGTGCACGACACGCAGCGCTTCGGCGTCGCTCGGCAGCTTGGCCAGCACTTTTTCAGCGAGGTCGAGCGCGGCTTCTGGCTCAGCCAGCGGTCCAATGAGCAGCGACGCCAAACGCAGCTGGACGACGGGGACGCTCTCGGCGTCGCAGCGCGACAACAGCTCGCGCAGGGTAGCCGCAGCGCCTTTCGCATCGCCGGCGCTGAGCTTGAGGCGCGAGAGATCCAGGAGAGCGTCGGTGCGTTCCGGATCAAGCGCTAGCACCTGTTCGAGAAGCGCGACCGCTCGCCCCGGCTCGGCGAAGCGCAACTCCTCTGCCTCGGCCCACTGGAGCCACAGCTCTAGCGGATTCGCGGCCCGCTTCACGCTCTCAGCCATCATCCAGCGGTAGTCATCGGCGCGCGCGGCGCGCGCGGGCGCGCGCCGAAGAAACTCGGCGAAGGACTCGAGTTCGTGCGCGGCCTCCTCGCCAGCGCCGGCCACGAGGCTTCGAAATAGGACCGCAGCCGCGTCCGCAGACTCAGGCAACTCGGCGAGCGCGCGGGCTCTTGCCAGTCCCAAGTGTCGCGCCCGTCCTGGGTGTAGGCCGCGCGCGAGGCCGAGTTCGACGAGCGCGGCGTAGCCTTCAGCCGCGCCGCTTGCGTGGGCGCGCTCCTCAAGCCCGAGCAGCAACGCGACCAAATGCCGCTCCTCCAGAATGGGCAGCACCACCTCGAACGCCTCTCGGACCTGTTCCCAGTCGCCCGCACGCGCCGAAAGCTCGACCAACCGCTCGGCGGCCCGAAACGAGCTCGCGTCAACGCTGAGCACGCGCTCGTAGAGTCGGCGGGCTCGCTCAAGCTCACCTGGGAGCTGCTCAGCGAGTTCCGCGCCTTCCAACCAGGCGCGCGCGGCTCCGGCAGGGTCGGAAAGCTGCCACGCAAACGCGTTACCAAGCCGTTCGAGCAGCGCGGCCCGTACTGCCGGGTCGGCTGTATGGGACAGGCGCCGTTCGAGCGTCAGCCGCACCGTGGCGCCGTCGCTCTGATCTCTTGCCAGCCGCTCGATCACCTCAAGCACGTCGTCGGCTAGATCGGTGGCAGCGCAGAGCTCGCGGTAGCGACTGAGCGCTTCGGCTGCGTCCCCGCGCTGTTCGGAAAGTTCGGCCAAGCGCAGCAGCGCCAAGGTCTTGCGCTCGCCATCAACGAACTCGACGACACGACCTAGCTCAAGGGCCAAGCCATCCAGGTCCGAGCTGCGAGTAAACAAGTCAACGAGCGCCTCGTGCGCGGTTCGATCGCGCGGATCTTCCTCTAGGGCCCGCTGCAGCGTGCTGCTGGCCGCCTTGGCATCGCCGAGTTCACGGCTCTGCAGGGAGGCGAGCGCGTGCAGCAGTTCGCGACGCCGGCTCGGATCCTCCTCCCGTGCAAGCGCGCTCTGATACAGGGCAAGGCGTTCTTCGGGCGCGCCTTGCTCTGCGAGCAGACGATCCACTCCCGTCAGGAGTTCGCGGGAGCCCGGCTCGAACACCAACGCTCGACGCAGCAGCTCGACGGCACGCCCAAGATCCCCGGCCGCGCTGAACGCGGCGCCGACGGCCTTGGCCAACTCGAACAACTCGATGGAGTCGATGACGGCGTCGCCAAGCGCGGCGTTGAGCACGGCGGCGCGATGAGCCGAGCTTCCCTGGTCCGCCATCCCGAGCGTGAGAAACAGCCATTCGGGCAGCTCCGCCGGTCTCGAACGGAGCGAGATGCCCAGACCCGCGCCGGCTAGCTCGAGGGCGCGTTCGGGATCCTTCAGCGCGGACAGAGCCAGTCCGCTGGCTTCGCGCAGCAACGCGAGCTTCTGGCCCACGTCCTCGGCAACCTCGGCGCGGATCTCCAGGACGCGTGGCAAGAGGGACGTCGGCGCCTCGGCCCGGAGCACGGGCTCCAGGACCTCCGAAGCGAGCTCACGAGTGTCCGGGGACGCCAGCATCTTCTCGACAGCGCCGCGGGCCGCGCGATGGCTCGGCTCGAGTCTCAATACCTCGGCGTAGGCGGACAGCGCGCCGTCCGGATCACCGAGTCGGGTGAGCCGCAGCTCCGCAAGCTCGAGAAGTAACTTGGGGCGATCCGGCTCAGCTGCCCAGCCAATTTCCTGCTCGACCAGCTCGCACACCTCGAAAAATCGTTTGGTTTGCTCAAGCAGGGGCATGAGCCGGCGATGCAGCTCGGGGCTCGCGCCGTAGCGCTCGATGAGCTTCTCCCAGAGTTCGATGGCCGCTTCGACGTTGCGGCCCTTCTCGGTCGCCAGCTCCGCCGCGGCGAGCGCCAGCCTGCGCGCCTCCTCCGGATCCTTCGTGCGCTCGGCGCGATGAAACAACACGTCCGCCAGGCCGCTGTCGTCGTTGGCCTCGCGGTACAGCGCCTCCAGGCGCTTCAGCGCCTCGTCGGTCCAGGGCGAGCCAATCAGCGCGCGCCACGCGACAACGGCCCGCTCAGGATCTCGACCCTCGCCGTCGCACAATCGCGCCAAGCGCCGAGCGGCCGCCTGGCGTGGTTCGCGCTCCGGCTCGAGCTGCACCACCAGCGTGAGCGCGACCAGCAGCGGCTTCAAGTCGCTGGACTCGGTGGAGAGGTCGCACAACTCACGAGCGGCGACGAGGGCCGAGGTTGACCCCTCGCCCAGATCCACCACCTGCTGGAAGGCAGCCTTGGCCCGCTTTAGATCGCCGCTCTTCAGGTAGACTTGGCCAACGTCCGCCCCGACCCGCGCGCGCACGGCATTGTCTTTGCTCGTCGAGAGCGCTCGCGACAAGAGCCGGGCAGCCTGCTCCGGTTGATTCAGGCCCAAGCTGAGCGCCACGAAACGGGCGCGCAGGTCGTCGTCGCCGGGATCCCCGGCCACAACCGGAGCCAGCAACTCAAGCGCACCGGCCGGATCCGAGAGCACGTCTTGCCGCAGAATGCCGAGTCGACGTTGCACCTCGACGCGGCGCGGGCCACGCACCTGCTTGAGTTCGAAGTTGAGCATGGCGATGGCTCGGTCCATGCGACCGGCACGCTCGTAGGCGTCGGACAGCGCTCCGGCCGCGCGCAAGGCGTGGGCACGATTCTCCAGCAAGCCCTCGGCAGCGGCCAAACTCGCGGCATGGCTCGGGTCCGCCAGCAGCAGCGCTTCGACATGGCTGAGGGCCTTCGGCACATCCTTCAAGGCGCTCAAGCACAGATCCATCAGCTGCTCACGCAGCAAGACGGCTTCTTCGAGTCCCGGCGGCGGTTCGCGCTTGAGTACCTGTTCAAGCACGTCAACCACGTCCTTGTGGCGGCCCTTCAGAAGGAGCCGACGCACGAGTCCCTCTCGAGCGGCCACGTCGTTCGGCTCGAGCTTCAGAATGCGCTGAGCGACGTCGATAGCCAGGTCGTTGTCCTGCGCTGGTTCGAGCAGAAATTCAGCAGCGCGACGCAGCAAGGACAACCTAACCTCGGATTCCGCGGCGCGCGAGCTGGCATCGACGTAGAGTTCGGCTAGGCGGGCCTGTTTGCCCGCCATCCCGTACAAGCGCTCCAGCAGCGCAAACGCCTCACGCTGACCCGGAACCGCCGCTGCCGCCCGTTCCGCGTAGCCGGTGGCGCCTTCCGTATCGCTGAGCTCCGCCTGAAAGAACTCGGCCGCCCGCAAGAAGATGAAGGCTTGCTGCTCACCGGTGAGCAACTTGATGCGCTTGTCGCTGCCGACCTGCTCATAGGCCATGGCCAAGTCAGCGACCTTCTGGAAGCGCACCGCCGCACGATGCAAGCGTTCCCACACCTCCACGGGCTGCTCCCCCTTCGCCACGGCGCTGACCAGCAGCTCCAAAACAGCGCTGGCATCGTCGAGTCGTTCATCGAGCGTCTCGGCGACCTCCCAGAGCTTGAGCGCGAGCACCCCAACGGCCCGGCGCTTCGCGTCGGTCTTGGCGGACTCAGACTTCGGTGCTGCGGACTTCGGAGGTACTGTTGTCATGCGAAGGCCGGTCGCGGGAGCGTAACAGACCTAGCTTCAGGCTTGGGAACGGGTGTCCTCTCGCATCGCAGCGGCTATCCCACCTGTTCGGATGAGCATGTCCGAGCGGGTACGTCAGGCGTCAGGCGTCAATCCGCGAGGAAGCGCGCCAGGTGCTCCGCGACCGCTTCTGGGGCGTCCCAGTGCACGAAGTGGCCAGCGCCTTGGATGCGCTGAACGGTCAGCTGGTCAACGTGCTCTGCCAAATCGTCGAGCAACCGGATGTCCAAGGCCGGATCGCGGTCTCCCCAGATCACCAGCGTGGGCGCGCGAATCCTTCCTGCCACCTGGATCGGCCAGCGCACCGCGGCTCGGTAGTAGCTCAGCGCAGCCCGCGCCACGCCGGGCCTAACAAGCTCTCGCCACGAAGCGGCGATGCGAGCACGGCTCAGACGGTCGGGCCTGGCGACGAGTCGCCGTAGCAGCCAACTGAAACACCAGCGCCGGGTGATTACCCACTCCGCCACGCCACGAAGCTGAAAAAATACCAAGTACCAGCTGCGAACAAGCTGAAAGCTAGTGCGCAGTGCCCGCGCGTAGCTCGCCGGGTGGGCCGCGTTCAGGACGACGACCTTGCGGAGCAGCTCGGGATATTTCGCGGCGACACAAAAGGCCAAAGTCCCGCCCCAGTCGTGCCCAACCAGAGCGATCTGACGCTCGCCGGTCGAGCGAGCGAGCGCCGCGACGTCCTCCACCAGCTCGGCCGCGCGATAGTACTCTAACCCGACGGGCTTGTCGGACAGGCCATAGCCACGTAGATCCGCGGAGATTGCCCGGAAGCCCGAGCGGGCCAGGGCCTCACCGAGCTCGCTGAAACCCAAGCTGGAATCTGGAAAGCCATGCAGCAGCAGCACGGGGCGCCCGCTCCCGACCACGCGCACGTGGAGCCGGCAGCGCTCGGTCTGAATGAACTCCGAGACCATCATCGCTTATAGAAGTGCGCCGAGGCGCGCAGAACGAGCGGCAGCGTGGACGGGGCCAAACGCTTGAGCGCGTAGAGCAGCCAGGCTTCCGGAGTCACAGGAACAAGCGCCCGCCCCGTTCCCAGCGTGTCGACAATGGCTTGCGCCACGGTTTCTGGAGGATGCCCGCGCCGTCGATACAGCGCTTCTAGTGCGCTCCTCGTAGCCAGTTCGTCGGGCACGCCTCGCACACGCGCCGAGCCCACCATCGAGGTGGCTACGAGTCCCGGGCAGACCACGCTCACGGTCACGCCGCGGGGTAGCAGCTCGGCCCGCAGCGCCTCGCTGAGCCCCACCACCGCGTACTTGGTGGTGCCGTAGGCAGACAGGCTCGGTAGGTTGCAGAAGCCGGAGGCGGACGCAACGTTGACGATACGCCCCGCCCCGCGCCGCGCCATCGGCTCGCCGAACGCACGTGTTGCGTGGATGACACCCCAGAGGTTCACGCGCAGCAGCCACTCCCAATCGGCAGGCGTCGTTGCAAAGAAACCGCCGGCGACGCCCACCCCCGCGTTGTTCACGAGCCCGAAGGCAGGCCCCAGCTCAGCATCGACGCTTACCGCGAAGGCTTGCACGGCGTCGGCGTCACCCACGTCGACGTGTCCGCCCAGCGTCGCCTCGGCGCCGCGAGCTTGACACTCTCGGAGGGTCTCGGTGAGGGCCGCTTGGTCCACATCGCAACCCGCCACGCGCGCGCCGAGCGCAGCCAAGTTAAGCGACGTAGCACGCCCGATCCCATGGGCCGCGCCAGTGACGACGACCACCTTCCCTCGCAGGCTAGGTCTGCCTCGGGCCATGCTCAGCGGCTGCCGTCGCACAAGAAATTCAGCGCCCGCAGGCCCGGCAGGAAGAAGTATTCACCGCCCCGGACTCGCACGAACTTGGACAACTGCTGACTGCGCCAGCGCACAGGCTTTGCCTGTGCCGTGAACGAGCGCGGAGCTGGCTCCCCGTCCCTGCCCTGCACCTCCTTGCCAACCAGCGGATCTCGTTCGTCGGACAGCCCCGCAAACTTACCAGCG
>JANNWK010001256.1:0-5524 GCA_031408355.1 Myxococcales bacterium | reverse complement strand
GCCTAGCAGGCGTCTCCCGACCTCGCCCGGGTCGTCGCAATGCTAGCCTCTTCGGGAGTTTCCGAGAGGCATGTTGACCGATAACGGGCAGAGCAGTCAGCACGATCCTGGGCAGCAGCAGCTGCCCGACGACTTGGGTCTGCTCGTTGGGACTACGGTCCTCGGCAAGTACCACATCGATCGATTGATCGGGCGCGGTGGTATGGGCGCCGTGTTTCAAGCGACGAATGCTGCCATTGGCAAGCGGGTCGCGCTGAAGTTCCTGGCGGCGAGCACGGCGCGAGACGCCCAGGCGGCTGTACGTTTTCAGCGCGAGGCGGAGGCCGCGAGCCTGGCCGAGAGCGCACACATCGTCCAGATCTTCGATTCGGGGCGCAGCGAGCAAGGCCTGCCGTTCCTGGTGATGGAGCTGTTGATTGGCGAGGACCTGCGAGCACGGCTCGGGCGCGAGGGCCGGCTCTCGCCTGAGGTGGCCGTGCGCATCGCGCTGCAAGTGTTGAAGGCACTCAGGCGCGCGCACGCTGTCGGCATCATTCATCGCGATCTCAAGCCGGACAACGTCTTTCTTTGTCGACGCGACGACGAGCCCGCGTTCGTCAAGTTGGTCGACTTCGGCATCTCGAAGCTCCGTCAGCCGGCAGGCGTGGACACGCTTACGCACAAGGGCGCCGTGCTGGGCACCGCCTTTTACATGTCGCCGGAGCAAGCCCAGTCCTTCCCAGATATCGACGGGCGTACCGATCTCTTTAGCGTAGGCGCCATGCTCTACGAGATGTTGACGGGCGTGCCCCCGCACTCCGCGCCCACCTATGAAGCGGTGCTCATCGCCATCTGCACTCGCGACGCGGAGGATGTCCGCGTCCGTTCGCCTGACGTGCCAGAAAGGCTCGCTCGCGTTATCGCTCGAGCGCTCGAGCGCGAACGAGACCAGCGCTACCAAAGCGCCGATGAGCTCCTAGCCGACCTCGAGAGCGCGCTGCGGGAGAGCCGCGCCCTGCTCGCGAAGCCCCGCGCACAAGCGGCGGCGCCCGGCGCGCGCTTGAAGCCCGAGCGCTACCGGACGCTCGTGATGGGAGTCGTGGCGGCGCTGGGCGGCTTCGCAACGGCGGCCTACCTCGTCGCAACCGGCGACGAGCCGCCCACCCCACTCGCGACGCCCCGAAGCGTGGTCCTTGCTGCATCGGCGCGCCCGCCAGTACTCCCCACAACTAACGCACCGGCCGAGCCCAGCACCAGGGCGACCCCGGCGGGCACGCCAACGTCGACGCTCGGTAGGTCCTCGGTGCCCAAGTCAACGGACAAGGGCAAGCCGACGGCTGGGCGACCGAGCGCGCAGGCTTCGCCGGGAGTTGCGGGCACTCTTGGCCTGAGCACGCGCGAACCGTAGAGGCGAAAGACGAGCTGTGATAGCCGTCATGGCTCTTGGCCCCTGCTCGACTCCCTCGCTGGCTCGGCCCTTGGCTGCTGGGCGTAAGCGTGCTCGTGCCTGGCGGGGCCCAAGCCGACGCGCCAGCTCCTGGCGCCGCCAGGCAAGCTGAAACCGAGGTCGACGCCGCGACGCGTGACGCCCGGCGACACTTCAAGGCAGGCAGCAAGCTCTACCGTGACGGGAACTACGGCGGCGCGCTGGCCGAGTTCGAGGAGGCATATCGGCTCAAGCCGGGGCCAGGCTCGCTGCAAAACCTGGCGCTTTGCCAGAAGGCACTATTTCGCTACGCCGAGGCCGCCGGCAGCCTGGCTCAGCTGCTCGAGAAACATGAAAAGGAGCTGAGTGAGGGAGAGCGCAGAGCCGTCGACGACGCGCTGAGTGAGTTGCGCGCATTGGTGGCGAGCGTCAGACTGCGGGTGCGCCCCGAGCACGCGCGAGTGCTGCTCGATGGCCGCACGCTCACCCCGGCTGACTGGGCCGAGCCCATTGTGCTCAACGTGGGCGAGCACGCGCTGTCAGCGGAGGCACCGGGCTTCGCAACCGAGCGCAGGCTCATACGGGTGGCGGGTGGACAGCGAGAGCTGCCCCAACTCGTGGATCTGCGCTGCGTCGCGGGCTTCGTCGACGTGACGAGCAGCGATCCGAGCGCGAATATCAGTATCGACGGAGTGCCCAAGGCTCGCCGGGCCTACCGGGGGCCTGTCGAACCCGATACGGATCACCTGCTTCAAGTGTACCGCGAGGGCGTGGAGCCGTTCGAACGAACCTTTCAGGTGGGCCTGTGCAAGACGCTAGCGATCCGAGCCCAGCTGGAAGCGAGCGAGGCGGCTCCCCCCACCGACCCGGCTGGCCCCAAGGCAGCGAGCAACGCCGCCGCACAGGCGCCGGTGGGCTTTTTCGGTCAACTTTCGTTGGACGTCCTGGGGTTGTCACGCCAACCGCTCAGCTTGGATCTGTCCAAGGCCCGCGGTGGCGCGCTGGCGGCGCTGGGGATCCGGGCTGGCTACCGCTTGTCGAGCCCCGTAGCCCTCGACTGGATGCTCGACGTGGGCGCACTCGAAGTGGTGGGCGCCGTCGACCCAACCAACACCACCCTCACGCGTGACTACTCGCTGCGCTCGATCCACTTCGGCCCCAACCTCAACCTGATGACCACCGGCGACAAGCTCCGCTTCGTCACCACGATCGGCGCCGGGATGGTGCACCACCGCCTGGCCGTGCAGGGCAACCAGGGCTTCCGTGCGGCCGAAGCGGGCGGGCTAGACCCCTACTTTCGACTGGAGCTTCAGCTGGGCTTCAGTTTCAAGCACTTCCTCGGAGCCATCGGCCTGGTCGCGCTGATCGATGGCAGCACCGCGCTACAGCGAGGCTTCACGGACAGCCAAAGCGACGGGCTCACGCGCGACCTCGGCACGACGCTGCCCATGGTGGGACTGGGCCTGCGTGGCGGCTTCTCGCAGTGGCGCACCGGCCGGTGACCCTCGCCCTGCCTGCGGGAGGCGAGTCGCATCTTCAAACCGCTCATATAATCGCTCATAAAACGACATAACTCTGTTCGTTTCGAGGCTTCTCCTGAGCGCTCCTGAGCGGTAGTCTCGGCGCCAGTCAAGATGAAGCTCGATCCTTCCTCCATCGAAACGCACTCCGCCGAAACCCGCAGCTTCGAACCGAGCCCAGAGTTCGCCGAGCAGGCCCGGCTCTCGCGCGAGAAGTACGCCGAACTCTACCGCGAAAGCCTCGACTCGCCGGAGACGTTCTGGAAGCGCGAGACCGCGGAGCTGGTGTTCCGCAAGCCGTGGCACAAGTTGCTCGATTGGGAGCTACCGCACGCGAAGTGGTTCGTCGGCGCCGAGCTCAACGCGAGTGAGAGCTGCCTAGATCGCCATCTCCTCACGGGCGTCAGGGACAAGGCCGCGGTCATCTGGGAGAGCGAGCCTGGCGAGGCACGCAGCCTGAGCTACGCCGAGCTTCACGGCGAGGTGGTCAAGCTTGCGGCTGTGCTGCGCGGCATGGGCATCAAAAAGGGCGACCGTGTGGCGATCTACATGGGGATGGTGCCAGAAGTGGTCGTCGGCATGTTGGCCTGCGCCCGCATCGGTGCCGTGCACATGGTGGTGTTCGGCGGATTCGCAGCCGAGTCGCTACGAGATCGCATCAATGACTGCGGAGCCAAGGTGGTCTTGACGCAGGACGGAGCGCTCCGCCGCGGCAACGTGGTGCCGCTCAAGGCGACCGTCGACAAGGCCCTGGAGGCCACGCCCAGCATCGAAAAGGTGCTGATGTTCCGGCGCTTGACCGAGCAGCAGCTCAAAGTCGACATGAAGCCGGGTCGCGATTTCGACTGGCGCGAGGCGCTCGCCGCGGCCGACCCGCGGCTCGGTGCTGACCCAGAAATCGTCGACGCGGAGCACCCCCTGTTCATCCTCTACACCTCGGGCTCCACTGGGAAACCGAAGGGTGTGCTGCACACGACCGGCGGATACCTCGCAGGTGTCCACCTCACCTCCAAGTACGTCTTCGATCTTAAGCCCGACGACGTCTACTTCTGCACGGCCGACGTCGGCTGGATCACCGGCCATAGTTACATCGCCTACGGCCCGCTCTCGAACGGCGCCACCTGCCTGATGTACGAAGGCGCGCCGAACCAGCCGGACTGGGGCCGCTTCTGGCAGATCGTCGAGAAGCACAAAGTTTCGGTGCTGTACACGGCCCCCACGGCGATTCGCGCCTTCATTCGGCAGGGTAACGACTGGCCCGCAAAGTACGACCTGTCGAGCTTGCGCCTGCTGGGCTCCGTCGGCGAGCCCATCAACCCCGAAGCCTGGATCTGGTACTACGAGCACATCGGCCAGAAGCGTTGCCCTATCGTGGACACCTGGTGGCAGACGGAGACGGGCTCGATTCTCCTCACCACGCTGCCTGGAGCCCACACAATGAAGCCCGGTGTCGCCGGCCTACCCTTCTTCGGCGTGGCCCCCGCGATCGTGTCAGCGGACGGCCAACCCGTCGCCGCCGGCCAAGCCGGGTTCTTGGTCCTGCAGCGACCGTGGCCCAGCATGTTACGAACCGTTTGGGGCGATGACGAGCGCTACCGCCAGCAGTACTGGACAGAGGTAAAGGGCGCCTACTTTACCGGCGACGGCGCCTACTGCGACCAGGATGGCTACTTCCGTGTCATCGGTCGCATCGACGACGTGCTCAACGTGTCCGGCCACCGCATCGGCACGGCCGAGATCGAAAGCGCTCTCGTTTCGCACAAGGCGGTCGCTGAGGCTGCCGCGGTGGGCCGCGCGGACGAGCTGAAAGGGCAGGCGCTGGTCGTGTTCGTCACGCTCAAGCCGCAGTTCCTGGCCGACGACAAGATGAAGAAGGAGCTCACTGAGCACGTCGCCCAAGAGATTGGCAAGTTCGCACGGCCGGACGAAGTTCGCTTTGCCGAGGGACTGCCCAAGACCCGAAGCGGCAAGATCATGCGCCGGCTGCTCAAGGACATCGCCAATGGCCAAGCCACGCAAGGCGACGTTTCGACCCTGGAAGACCTCAGCGTCTTGGCCAAGCTTCGCAGCAGCGAGGAGTAGCCGCTCGCAAACAGCGACGCCCCGCGCACGGCGGCCCCTCGACGACCCAGGACCCTTTCTCGGTGCCCATTCATTATCCTGGTCAACATAATGCTGCGATGCATAATCGTGTCCGTGGACTGGGATTGGTTCGACGGGAAGCGCGATTTGGCGAGTCTGAACTGAGAGCTTCGCTCGGGATTGCGCTTTCGGCGCGTCTCATCGAAACTGGCCATCCATGGCCATACACTCGTTGGAGCAACAGCCCTCGCTTCGCCCTCGTCACGCGCGACGCGACCTAGACTACACGTTGCTAGAAGCCGCTGAGCGCCTCGGGGATGAGGGACATTTCGTCGAGGCTCTCGGCAAGGTCTTCGAACATTTGCTACCAAGCGAACCGGCGCCCGATCTGGGGCGGGGTCCCTTCTCATTTGTCCAGGGTTCGTCGCGCGTCACAGCAAGCCTGCAGGGCGATGATGTGGTGATTGAGGTGCCGCTGGTTAGGCTCGCCAGCGACGGGAAAGCGATCGCTGCACTG
>JANNWK010001255.1:0-2087 GCA_031408355.1 Myxococcales bacterium | reverse complement strand
ACGCGCGCGCCGATGATGCAGGAGCGAACTCATCAAGTCTATGCAGCCCTGAAGGATTTCGCGGGAGAATTCACAAGGCAGATCGAGGCTGCGAGTGGGTGAAGGCCACGAGCGCGCCAGACCCGAACACGCCGGTCGCGGTCACGGCGGCGGCGGCGGCTTCTAAGAGTCAACGCGCGCCGGCGCAAGGCCGGACATGACGAAAGGCGATTCCCGGTAGCGGGGCTCGCCTTTCGTCTTTTTGTGGGACCGGACGCGAAAGCCCAGCGCGAACGCCGAAGGGGGGCGGAAGCGAACGAAGAGGCATAGGGGAATGAGGCGCACTGCCTTCGGACTTGCAGGACACCAATGGCTCGTGCTGGACTTATGAGTCCATTCCTGCGCTTCGCCCCGCCCTCGTGCTCGTCGGTATCCTGATGAGTTTCGCCTTCTTGTCGGGCGCCGTATCGTTTTCGGACGGGCTTGCCCTACCGAACCAGTCCTCGGAGCCCGTACCAGCCTGCACCCCTCGCTCTGAATGCTGCAAGGTCTGCGGCAAGGGCAAGGCCTGCGGCAACGCGTGCACAAGAGCGAGCAACGATTGCAGCAAGGGACGAGGCTGCGCCTGCGATGCCGAAGAAATTTGCGGCAGCTAGCGCCGTCACCTAAGGCCGGCAGCCAGAACCAACCAGAGACGAAAGTCGCAACGATCGAAACCCAATCCCTGCAGCGCCGCGAGGAGCAGACGGTGGAGAAGGGCCTTGACCTCTGTCGTGCAGGTGGCGTCGATGAAGAGTGCCCCGCCTTGGAGCCGGGCGTGCACCGGCAACGCCGCCAGGCAGGACGCAAGCGCGGGCGAGGTGCTATGCTCTGTCTGCCGTGAGGATGCGCCCATGGGCGACCTGGTGAGAAGAGGCAAGTTGTTTGAGCGTGAGAACTACCGCTACGACTTCGACCGCGAGATCTATGTGAACCACCACGCTCGGAAGATTTGTTGGCCTGGAGTCTATGGAGATCACGAGGAGGCAGCGAATCGCGACGGCCAAGTGTTGTATTTCCACGCTGAGCCTCACCAACAAAGCCAGAAGGCGCTCCAGGCGAGCTTGAGTCTCGCTCGGCCTGACCCCACGATGGCCCAAGACTTCGTCTCGCTGGGCCTTTGCGCGCCCTTGTCCACGCGGCCCTGCCTTACCCAAATGCGGGGCCATTTCTGGAGCCAGCAGCATGTCGCATCATGACTACGTTCGCAGCATCGGGCCTGTCGCCCGATCAGCGCTTCTTGGCGTGGCGTTCCTATCTTGCGGTCGGGCTCGGGTGTCTCAGATCAGCATGCCCGACGGAAGCCAAGGCCTGGAGCTGCGTTGCCCGCGCGGTGAGGATTCGTGCGACCGGCGAGCCCGAAAGGAGTGCGATGGCGATTACCAAGTCGTCTCGCGTGCCGCGCTCTCCGATAGCAAGGAGGGCACAATATGGCGGGTAGTCTGCGGTACAGCGCCGCGACCCACGGCGCAAGCGGCGCCGCCGACCAGCCCATCAGGTGCTCCGCCGGTCGCGACCATGGTGCCTGCACCGGTAGCGCGACCCGCGCCCGAACGCCCACGACTCAGCGCTCAGATGTCTCTCGAGTTCGTTTGTCCGCGTGGGACGTTGGAAGTCTACGAGCGCGGGCGCGCTACGGAGTCCGAGTCCGACGAGACGTGGAAAGACGGTGGGCTCCGCTTTGTGCGCGTCTCGCCGGGCCATTGGCTCATGATCGGCAACCTGGGCTCGAACGAAATCGAGGTGCACGAGACGGCTGCATCGCTGGTGTTCGTCGAACGGAGCCCGATCGATGCTTTCCTACACGTCATGACTATCGAAGACGTGTGGCTGGAACGACAGCACGGTTTTCGAACGTCGTACGTGCGCACCATGAACGCGTTCCTGGGGGCTCCACGCATGATCTCGACGTGTCAGGGCTGGGTGCGGATCCCCTAGGGCACGTCACGCCCGTCTTGGTCGAACTGAAGGATACCGCCAGCGCGGGCGGTTCGTGGAGCAGGGCAAGGGCTACGCCGAGAGCATCAATGCCCCGAGTTGTCCTGCCCTGTCGGGCGAGCCTGCTAGGT
>JANNWK010001254.1:0-6669 GCA_031408355.1 Myxococcales bacterium | reverse complement strand
CATTGGCGACATCGAAAGGCGCTATCCGTGGCCGCCAATCTCTTCTTGGCGTGGAGAGCAACATCTTCAGAATTCGCCAGGACGAGCGCATCATTCGGACCTGTGGGTTCAGTGAGATGGCAGCGAGGTTGCCCCCTCGCTGAAGCGCAGCGCTCGGCCCGCGGCGGCGCCCTGCCACGACGCCCCAGCCTATGGGTCCCACATGGAACGACCTGTGGGATGATGCGCCCGCCCTCGACTGCGTCGACTGCGTCGCGCGTGGCCTAGACGGTCCGTGTAGGGCAGGCCAGGCTGCCCGGGCTCGCTCATCGGAAGCCCTCCTGTCCCGCCTAGAACTCCGGACAGACGAAGAAGGCTCGGTGCAGATCGGCTGGGTTGCCAAGGGTGTCCTCTACGCGCGTTTCACGGAAACGCTGTCCGCGGGGCTCGGCCTGACCTACGCCGCCCACCTCTTCAGGCCTTCGTGGACGAGCTGCCGGCCCTCAAGTATTTTGTAGTCGGCTGGCGAAGGGTGTGGGTTTCTGTGCGCCGGGGTAGGTCCACAGGCCTGACGCTTCCCCCGCCGCCTCGCGATTCTTGCGGACCTACGCATGAAGTTGCGACCTCGGTGGCTTCCCGACATAGGCACTTTCCGCAAGGGATGCGGGACTCTCGCGCCGCGCTCCTGGCACGAGACGTGAAAGGAGAGCCGACGTGACATTTAGAAGCCGCCTCGAAAGTGCTAGGGCCGGGACGGACGTCGCGCTTTCCGGGGACCCCGAGGCGTGTCAAACTCGTAAGTTGCTTTTGGACGCTGGAACTTCGTTGTCGCGCTCGCGCTCACCGTCAAAGTGGAGCTCCCTACTGCTGCTCTTCGCGTTGGGCTGTGCCGATAAGGCCAACCACGCGACCTCGGTGGGCGGTGGCGGCTCGCACCACGTCTTGCCTCCGGCCACGGCCTGCGACACGCCGCAGACGAATTGTCCCTGCGATACCGAAGCCGAGGTCATCGACTGCGGCAGGGTGTCGCGGCATTCCGAGGGCTACACGTGGTGCTCGATGGGCGAGCGCGTATGTGAGGTGGGGCGTTGGGGCGAGTGCGAAGGCGACAAGATCGCCAAGATCCCGGACCCGCCGAGCGGGCAAAAGGCCCAGGGCCTGGGCAGCTCCGGCGCCTGCATCGACAATCCGTGCGACCCCTACTGCCAGGTGGTGGTGGACGACCCGATCGGGCTGGACGTGGGAGACGCCGGGCTCACGGTGGCCGACGGCGGCCTCATCCTGACGCCCACGCCGCCGCTGCCAAGCGAAATCACGCTTTGCACGGGCATCGCGCTCGATCCGCCCACCCAAACCTTGACGGTCACCGAAATCACCCAGACCTCGGGGCTCTTGGGTGAGTACTTCGCGCAGCGGGACAACGGCGTCAGCGAAATCCCGGCCGCTTGGGTGGTCACGGCGACTCGGCTCGACGCCAACGTCAATTTCGACTGGGGCAACGGCGCCCCAGGGCCAGCCGGCATCGGCACAGATAACTTCTCGGTGCGCTGGACCGGCTCTGTCAACGTGCCCACCACCGGCAACTACGTGTTCTACACGCGTGGCGATGACGGCATGCGGCTCTGGATCGACGACGTCCTCGTCATCAACGCTTGGTGGGATCAGGGGCCTACTCAGTATGCAAGCGCGCCTATCGCGCTGACTGCCGGCACGCCCGCGGACATCCGCTATGAGTTCTTCGAGAACGGTGGCGGTGCCGTGGCGCAGCTGAAATGGAGCTCCGCGGCGATCGCTGAGCAAAGCATCCCCACGACGTACTTGTCGCCGCCCGGCGCCAGCGGCGAGCCTTTCCTGGTGACCCCCGCGACTGCCGACCTCACGGTCAGCGTAGTGCCACCGGATTGCTATGACGCGCCGATCACCGCGGCCTGGAGCTTGGACAAGCTCGATCGCGCTACGGTTGACAACGGGTCGGTCACGCTGGCCAGCCCCATCTCCGGCCCGATCCAGGTGACGGCGTACGTTCAGCAGTTCTCCGACACCGCCACGGTCAACGTGATCGTGGACGCGGTCGATACGCTCGAGGCCCCGCCGGGCTCCGTGGCGATCTTCGATGCCGATGTGCCAACCGGCCCCGACACGGCGACGATTCTCTATCCGTACGACGAAACGGTGCTGCCGCTCGCGCTCAAGCCTCCCGTGCTGCAGTGGGAGGATGGCGCCGACGCTGCCAGCGCGGTGCAGGTGACCCTGGCCTACCCCGCAACCGGTACCCCCACCTTCTCGTGGTCCAAGATCATCGCACCACCGAGCAACAGCCGCTTCATCTACCCGCGGGAAGTCTGGAGCCTCTTCGAGAAGTCGGCCAAGGGCGACTCGGGGCGCATCAGCCTGCAGCGCATCGTGGGCGGCGCCTTGAAGGATGCGGTCTCCAAGACCGTTACCTTCTCTAGCAGCCCCCTGCGCGGCAAGATCTTCTACACGCAGTACGGCGACGGCAATCGGATCATGCGTCTGGATCCCAGCGCGGACGTCGCAGCGCAGAACGCCTTTGCCACGGACAATGGTTGTCCGGTTTGCCACTCGATGTCCGCAAGCGGTAACAAGTTCGTCACCGCGGATCGAGGCTGGAGCACCAACGGCGGCGTGTCGGACGTGGATGCGGCCGGCAACCTGACCCCACTGAACGATTTCTCCCCAAGGAGCCCGTACGACTCGGGCTCGAACGACTGGCGTGGGTTTGCCTGGGCGCCCCTCACGCCAGACGGCAAGTATGTCTTCGCGGCCAACAACATCTGGGGCAACTCGAATCAAACGATCGTCGGAATCAATGACGGGACGAACCTCGTTTCCCTGCCGGTTCCGATGCTCTCGGGTGGAAAAGGGGTCGGGCTACAAGCCTCCTACTACCAGACCAACAATTTCACCGGTTGGGCTTGGAAACGGCTCGACGGCGCCGTGAACTTCGATTGGGCCGGTAGCCCCGGGGGGCCAGTACCCGCCGACGCCTTCAGCGTGAGCTGGGACGGAGAGATTGAGGGCTACTTCTCCGAAGCTCATACGTTCGAGGTCGAAACCACGGCAGGCGTGCGCTTGATCGTGGGCGGCACCACCGTCATTGATCAGCTGGGCTACAGCGGTGCGGCCACGCTGTTCAGCGGCGCGGCCACGCTCACGCGCGGCGGCAAGACCAGTATTCAGCTTCTCGCGGTCGACAAGAACGCGACCACGCGCATCATCCTGCGCTGGTCGAGCGCGAACGTGGGCTACGGGTTGGTGCCGCAGTCCATGTTGCACCCGAGTGGCGGTTTCCGCGGCTCGGTCGTGACCTACCAGGAAACGAACGGGCTCCTGCGCACGCTCACCAAACACGAGCCCGACCTTGCCAACGATTGGGGCGCCAATATCCCCGCCCTGGGCATCCAGCAAGACAACTTCACGTCGACCTGGAATGCCCTGGTCGAGGCGCCCGCCACCGGCAACCTCCAATGGTGCGTCTACCACGACGACGGCGTGACTTTGAGCGTGGACGGCGTCAGCAAGATCAACACCGCGGGCTGTTGCGTCTCGGACTGCGCGCCCGCCATGGCGGTCGTCGCGGGTCAAAAGTACGCCATTAACATGGTGCACACCGAGGGCGGTGGCGGCGCTTACGCGAAGCTGCGCTGGAAGATGGCGGGCTTCATCCCCACCGAAGAGGACATCCCGAGCGCCTACGTTTTTCCGCCGGCCACCTACGTGGCTCCCGTTACCGGCCTCTCCGCGGTCTTCTTCGACACGGAGGACTTCGGAGGCCCGACCTTCCCAAGCAACGCGACCTCGCCGCAGGGTTACCAGACCTACGTGAAGAACCTCGACTTCGAATGGGGCAACGGCCGCCCGAACCGAGGCCGCGGCTTGACGAGCAGCGACACCTGGTCAGCACGCTTCACCGGGCGGCTGCAGCCCTACTGCACCGGCGTCCATGAGTTCTCGGTGTTGGCCGATGACGGCAAGAAGCTGTGGCTTAACGGCGAGCGCATCCTGAGCGGCACCACCTGGAACAAGACAGAGTACGGCGCCATGTGGCTCGACTCCACGCTCACCTACGACTTCAAGCTGGACTACACGGAGGGTAGCGGCGGCGCGAACCTGTTCGTCAAGTGGAAGCCAGCCTGTGACGCAGGGGCGACCACGTACGTCGCCATCCCCGAGGCCAATTTCCTCCCCGGCGCCGGCACCACGCTCGGTGGCTACGTGCGCTCGGGCGGGGACAACGGCAACGGCTCCAGCTACTACGCCTGGGAAACGCCGACCGTGGCTGGCGTGGCGCCGATACATGTGAGCGGTGCCAGCCCCGGCACCTGGGGCCTTGGCTCGGCCGTCATGATGGTGCCCACCTTCGCGCCTGACGCGAGCAAGCTGGTGTTCGTCGATGGCGATTCGGCGACCGGAGCTGGCTGGCGCAAGGGCCTCAGCACCTTCGATTTCAACCAGACCGACAAGCTTTTCAAGAATAGAAAGCAGATCGTCAACCACTGGCCCTACGGGGACGTCATCAAATGGCCCGCTTTCGAGAGCGATTCGCAGAGCGTGCTCTACCAGACCACCACGCCGGGTGACTCGTGTTGCGTCAATAATTGGACCAAGTACGGCTACATGGGGCCGACCAACTACTTCGAAGATCCGGGCCAGCAGTGGTCGGTGGATACGGCGGCGGCCGTGCCCGTCCCGGTGCGTCTGGCCCGGCTGAACGACGGCGAGCGCCCGGAAGACATCAACAAGGCCTACCAGGCGACCATGTTGCCGGCGGCCTCCGGTGGCTACCGATGGGCGGTGTTCACGAGCACGCGCCCTTACGGCAACACTTTGAATCTGGCGGCCGACCAGGAAATTTTCTCGGACGTGAACAGCTACGCGCCGCAGCTCGATACCTGGGCGATCCAAAGCATGCTCTGGGTTTCGGCCATCGACGACACGGTCAGTGCCGGCGCGGACCGCAGTCACCCCTCGTTCTGGCTTCCGAACCAGAACTACAAGGAGGGCAGCGGCGGCTACCTCAACGAGCGTGCCTATTGGGTCACCGAAGCCTGTCGCCCAGTCGGCTCGGCTCCGGCCAATGAGTGCGACGTGGACGAGGACTGCTGCGGCGGCACGGCCACGCCCAAGACGAGCCTTTGCCGCATCGACACCCCCGTGACGACGCCCCCAACGCGCCACTGCGTCGCGGTGCCGCCGGTTGGCACCTGTATTGCTGTGGGCGGTGGTTGCTCCAACACTAGCGATTGCTGTTTCGGCGACGTGTGCGCCGGCAACGTCTGCGTCACGCCGCCGCCGCTGCCGGTGTACCACCCCGACAACTTCGAGCGCATCTACGAGGCGGAGTGCGCTCCGGGCACGCTGGCCGCGTGGCGTTTCTTCGACTGGCAGGCGATCACGCCGCCGGTCGGCTCCGCCATCGAAATCTACGCCGAAACAGCTGACGATCCGGCGGATTTCCAGACCTTGCCCAAGGCTCCCACCCTGGTCACCGAGACGGGCGTCGTGAAACTGGCGACGGTGACGGGGGCCACGGTCACAGGTTGGGTCGGGCAGGATGTGGGGGCTGCGTTCACCGCGGCTGGCCTACCTCAGCGGAAGTACCTGCTCATCACGATCCGGCTCATACCCAACGCGAAGATCACGCAAAGTCCCACGCTCACGAATTGGCGGCAGTCTTACAGTTGCCCTCCCGGGGAGTAGTCATGCGCACGGTGCTGATTGGGTTCATGGTCTTCACGGCCTGCGGCGGAGATGACCGCCCGGCCCCTCCGTACGTGGCAAGCGGAGGCACGGGTGGCCAGTCGCGGGGCGGTAGCCGCGCCCAGGCCGGCGAGGGCGCGGACGCCGCGGTCGGCGGCGCGGAGGGCGAAGGTGGAGCCGGCGCGGGCGGCGAGGCTGCGGGCGGCGAGTCCATGATCATCGGCGTCGGTGGGTCGCCCCCCGAGCCGCCACCTGGGATCTGCGAGCCTACGGCGACCTTTGGTGCCGACGTGGCCGAGGCCGTGGGCACGCTCAGCGGCGTGACGCTCTTGTCCATGACGGCCGACGAGAAGAGCGTCGCGTTCGTGAGCGCCGACGCCCTCTACGTCGCCGATCGCGCCACGAATTCAGGCGCTTTCTCGGAGATCGGCGTGCCGTTGCCGGTGGGTTACGAGGCAGCCAGCGGCGTTTCGCTCTCCGCTGACGGGCGAGTCTTGGTGCTCGTACGCACGGACCACGCCGGCTTCGGCGAACTCTCGCGGACCGCGCGGGGGCAACCTTTCGGCGCCGCCGCCGACGAAACCCGCTTCGCCAAGATCAACCTATTGAAGGGCATGACCGGGCAATCCGTGGGCTGGCCCGTGCTCTCGAACGACGGAAAGCGGCTCTACCAGGTGCGCTCATTTGGCGAGTCTCGCGTCGTACAGAGCGAGCTTGCGGAGGGCGACGTGTTCGACTTCGGCAAGGAGATCGACCCATTCACGCTCGGCGGCGACGCTCCCGGCAAGTACAAGCTGCTCACGGGCCTATCGGCTGATGAGCGCGCCATCTTCTATTTCAACGAAGAGACCGGGCACTCCGAGGCCTTGTTTCGGTCCCGTCCGAACTCGCCGTTCTACACCCCGGCCGACCTGGGCGCGCGCCGCGGGGTGGTTCCGAGCGAGGACTGCCTGCGGCTCTACTCGTCGG
>JANNWK010001253.1:0-5746 GCA_031408355.1 Myxococcales bacterium | reverse complement strand
CGTCGAGGAAGCCCCAATGGACAGGTCCCACGCCTCGGTCGCGTCGATGTCGCGATCAGCCACTTCACGCAGGTGCCACTGGTTCACGAAGAGCGGGTCGTTCGGGACCGTCTCAAGCGCCTGCATCAGCGGATTGGGCTCGGCGCGCAGAACCAGCGGGCTGCGGTTGAGTTCGTCAAGCGCGCTCTGGATCTCCGCGGGGGTCGTGCCGGCGGCAACTTCGATGCGGTAGTTGTGAGCCAACCGGGCCGAAGGTGTCGTGCCACCCCCGACAAACAGCTGGCGTACGCCTAGCGCGCGGTGGCGGGTGAGGATGCTGGTCAAACCAGGATCTTTCACCCAACCGCTCTTGAAGGGGACTTGCTTGCCCTGCAGGAGGGCCATCGGAGCGCGGGCGCGAGCCGCGAGGTCGCCGTGCATCCGCAGGATGAAACTGACCGTCCGGCCGGAACCGGCGCTCGCGGGTGTCCACGCTGAGCGGCTCGTCAACGCGCTCTGCACCGAACCGCCCTCTGGCTTCGAAGCAATCGGCTCACCGGATCCACAAGCACAGGCCAACGGAACAATTGAAAACGCACTGAATCGCAATCGCATGGTTTCTCTCCGAACGCGGCGAACTTGTCTCTACCGGGAGTGAGTGGCCAGGTGGGTCTCGAGTCTTGGTGCAATCAGGCAGTTTTGTCCGCAAAGGTCGGAGCCGCGTTGCCTTCGCATGGGCTCACAAGCCATCTCGGCGCGCAATCCCAGCGGGGCGAGAAAACCAGCTGTGGCGGCCTCACCTCCTGTCAACTGTGAAGCGAACGCGGCGGCGGGGGCAGGCTGCTGCGGGGCAAGAACTTGCGATCGAATAGGCGCACGCGGCGGATCAGTAGGTCGAGCAAGAAGACGACGATGGCCGCGAGCACGAAGCGCGACCACAGCGGGCGGTAGTAGATGATCTTCTCGCCCTTCGGATCGAAGACATCCTTCGGCTCGGGGTCGAGCGTGCCGCCGGTGGCTGCAGCGGCCCTGACCTGGAGCTCGACGTCGGGCTCGAAACGGCCGTATTCACGCGGATAGGGGTTGCTGACGTGACCGAAGCTGGTCGCGAAGGGCTGTAGGCTGCCATCGGCTGCCACGCGGGCGTGCTCGGCGCGCAGCAGGAACGAGCCATACTGGTCCAGTCGCAGCTCGGCTTCGTAGCGACCCGGCGCGGTGCGCCGCATCGGCACCTCGCGGCGTTCGCCTTTGCCTCCCGCTGTGGCCGGACCCACCACGAAGAGCTTGGACTCGAGAGCGTTGTCAAAGCGCTCGTCGGCCGTGAAGGCGTCCACGACCGCGCGCACCGTGTTCTCACGCATCTCACTCTGCATCGGCAGCTCTTGGCGACGCTTGATGCGCATGTGCTCGCGCACAAACTGCCCCCAAAACTTGGAAAATCCACTCCAGCGCAGCCAGTCCACCGACCAGTTATTCTTGACGTCGCTCGTCCAGGCCGTGGCCCAACCGAGCCCTGCACGCCAGCGCGCCAAGATGGGGTCACCGCGATCGCTCTGCAGAATCAGCTGCGCTGGCGCCGGCTTCAGCTGGGTGGCGACGTAGCCGTGCAGGAGTGGGGCCGCGCTCACCGCAACGCCCTTGAGAAAATCAGCCGGCGCGACCTGCTCAACCGGGAACCACTCCTCAACGGCCGCCTTCTGGGCGATGAGCTCCGTCTCGCGCGTGAAGATCTTCGGCAGACTGTTCGGATCCGGTACGAGGTGAAAACGCCCGCCGCCCGCGTCGGCGATACTTCGCAACAGTTCGTTATTGACCCCCTCACCGAGCCCCACCGTCGTGACCGTGATGGCCTCGGCCAACATGCCGGTCGCCAGATCCCGGATGCCCTGCACGGGGGCCTGGCCGTCGGTGAGCAGAATGACGTGCTTCTTGCGGGCCTCCGTCACCGACAAATCCTGATACGCCATATCCAGGCTGGAGAAGATCTCCGTCCCGCCCCCGGGCTGGATGCGAGCGATGTCGTTCTGAATGCGCGAGCGGTAGCGCGCGGGCTGCATCTTTACATAGCGCTGAGGCGTGGAGTCGAAGGCAATCACCTCGATGAGGTCGTCGCCCTGCAGTGTTTCAACGGTGGCGCGACAGGCCGCCTTGGCCATCTCCATGGGCAGGCCCGTCATCGATCCTGAGCGGTCTATCACCAGAGAAATCGCCACGCCCGGCAGCTCTTTGCGGCGCTCCGCGTCCATGCGCACCGGCAAGAGCCGCTCTAGCGTGCTGTGGCCCCAGCCGCCCAAGCCATAGCCGGCTTCACCGCCGGCGAACAGGAGCCCGCCGCCCAGATCGCGCACGTACTTCTCGAGCAGATCCTGACTGGCGTCGCTGACGGCCTCGCGCGGAGTGTCGGAAAGAATGACGAAGTCGTAGCGCTCCAGCTCGCGTAGCGAGCCGGGCATGGCGCTGGGCGGTCGCAAGTCGACGTCGAACTGCTGGGCCGAGAGCGCGCTCACCAGGTAACTGCCGCGCTGCGGCTGCCCCTCGATGTAGAGCACCTGTGGCCGACCCGGAACGTCGAGCGTAACGTCGAGCGAGTTGTTCTGGCTGAAGTGATCCTCGGCGATGTCGCTGAGCTTGAAGGCGTAGGTCACCTCACCCCCAACGCGCACGACACTCTTGAACGTGAGTTCGTTCTCGCCCGGCTTGAGGGCCACGTCGCGAACTCCGTCGAGACCGTTCAGCGTTTCGCCCTGATAGAGCCTGGCTTTCGCGGTGGTCGCGCGGCTCGCATACACCTCGGCCGTCACCTCGAAGGGTTGCCCGATGTCGACCTTGTCCGGCAGGCGCAGCGCCCGTACCGCGACCTCAGCGGGCGGCGGCTCACGGAAGGGTCGAACGTCGAGCCGCGCGCCGAAGCGCTTGGCCTGATGAGCCTCCGAGAGCAGGCTGCCTTCCGTCTCGAGCCCGTCGGACAGGAGCAAGATGCGCTTGAGGTAGCCGGGCGGAAAGAGCCCGTAGGCGAGCTGCAGCGCCGCCTGAATGTTGCTGCCTGCCTCGGTGCGCGGCGCGTTGGGGTCGTCCTTCCAGCGCAGCTCGGCCAGCGCCGGCAGCTTGAGCTTTTCGTCTTGCTCAAGCGGAACCGCACGGGGCCTGGCGGCGAACGCGACGAGTTTCAGCACATCTTCCGTGCCCTTGGCGCCATACAGTCGCTCGATCTGGTCGCGCGCCTGCTCCAGTGTGGCGTCGGCGACCGAGTCGCTAACGTCCACAAGCACCACGGTGGCCACGCGATGCGTCTCGTCCGAGCGCACCAGCCTGGCCAGCCCGAGGCCGAGCAGCGCGAGGAATACGATCCGTAGCAACACAGAAATTACCCGCTGCTGCCAGGGTAAATCCGCGAGCGATTTCCCCAGCACGTACAGCAGCAGCGGCGCCAGCAGCAGCACCGCTATGGCGCGCGGCTCCAGGAGCTCATACTTGATACCCGCTCGCTCCCAATGAAAGGCGCCTGCCGGCGCCGCGAGCACGAACCGAGCAAGCACCCAGGACAAGCTACCCAGCAGCGCGAGCAGGAAGGCGAGCCACAGCCAACGCTTGGAGCGCGCGCTCATACCGTCACTCTCCGGTGGTAGGTAAGCCACTCCAGCACCGACACGGCGATGACCGCCAAGAGCAGGTAGATCCAGATCTCCTTCTTAAGGCCGGGCTCGGTCAACGTGACCTGACCGGCTTTCTTGCCGGCGAGCGTGAGCTCCTTCTGCGGGGCAATCCGACTCTCTTCCAGATCCGACAGGTTGGCTGCGAACTCCGCGAGCGGCGCGTCGTCCGGTCCGCCGGAGAGTTTGTAGAAGCCGGCTAACTCGCCGCGAAACACCGCGCGCCCCTGGCTAACTGGAACCGCCTGCTTCATGCCGCTGGGATCCTGCAGGTTCACGGTCGAAAGCGAACCGGGCACCGCGATGTGCCAGATTTCTCCCGTGCGATAGGCAGAAACGTAGCTCGCGTCGTCCTCGACGAACGCGTTAATCGTATTGAGAACCAAGAGCGGCCAGGCGATCCGCAGCACAAGATCGCTGTCCCGCGGATCGAAACCGAGAGCCACAAACCGGTGACCCGCGCGGGCCCCGCTGACCAGAATCGGGCCCTGCTCGCTCGCGCCCAACACCTTGTCTGCCGCCGTCAGCTTGAAGGCGTGCCCCTTGGCGACCTGAATGTCGCCCATCGCCATGAAGCGCAGCACCGGGCTCTTGCGATCCCAAGTGTCGAAGCCGAACTCCTCGATGGCCGGACCGAGCGGCAAAGGTGAGGTCTCGGGGGGCGGATTCAGGTAGAAGACCGAGCCGATGCTGGGCGTCACGGGCGGCGCCACGTTGTCGAAAATCGCAACATCGAAGCGACCGTCGGGCTGCGGGGCGCCGGGAGCCACCTGGACCACGTCGAGGTACTCGTCGAGGAGCAGCGCCGCCTCCAGGTACGTGTTGCTCTTGGTTACCAGAAGAATGCGCGCGCGCCGACGCTCAGGGAGAAGCGCGAAAGCCAGATCATCGGCGGGCAGGTCGTCGGCACCGGGCGCGCTCTTGAGCCGCGCCGTAAGCGTCCGACTCGCTCCGGCCAGATCTTGATAGTAGCGAGGCAGCTTCTCATTCGGACCAAGCTTGAGTCGCGTGACGTCGACTACGACGCCGTCTCCCGCAAGCTCAAGCTCCACGTCGGCGGGCGCGTCCGTCAGGTTCGCCACCTCGAGCATCACCTCGTAGCGCGCCTTGTCGAGCGGATAGCGACGGACCGAGAACTCACTGATGCTGAGGTTCTTCTGGCTCTTACCGATAGGCACGAAGCGTGGCAGCACGCCCTCCAGGTTCACCCGGCCGGACAGCTCACTCGTATCCCCGTAGGCGCCATCGCCAATGACCACCAGCTCAGGGTGGGGCGAGCCGCGCAGGCTATCCTGCGCGAAGGCGAGCGCGGCCTCCAGATCCGCCTTGGTGTCACTGGCAACGACCTTAGAAATCGCTTGCAAGAGCTCGGTTTGGTCGCCGCTCATCGACGAACGCGGGCTAGGCACGCTGCCCATCTGCACCACGATCGCGCGATCCGAAGCGCCCAACCTACGCACAATTTTCTCGGCTTCTGCCTTGGCTGCCGCGAGCCGTGTCGGCTTCACGTCCACGGCCTTCATCGAAGCACTGGCGTCTACGAGCAAGACCAGTTGCCGTCCGGCTCGCAGATCTTCGGTCGGCTTCGGATCGCCCAGAGCGAGCACGAGCAGCGCCAGCAGCCCGAGCTGCAGGAGTAGCGAGAGCATGCGCCTCAGCTTCGAAAACAGCTCAGTGGCCTGCTTGTCTCGCAGAACATTGTCCCAGATCCGCGAGAACGGCACCGGCATGGCGCGGCGGCGAAGCTTCAGAATGTAGAGCGCCACCGTCAGGGCGGCGGCCACGCCAAAGATGCCGAGCAGCGAGGCCAGGGGCAGACCGGCAAGACCCATCAGCGCAAGAACCCCCCGCGCCGGAAGACGCGCAGCACCAGCTCGTCGAACGGGAACGCAACGTCCGCGGCGAAATAGGGCACCTGCCGGGAAGTGCAGAACCGCTCGATGCTGCGTTGGTAGTCGGCGAAGGCCCGCGCCATGTCCTCGAGCAGGGAATCGGTGACCGTGACCTCGCGCTCTTCGCCCGTTTCACAATCGTACAGCCGCACGTCGCCCTTCAGCTCCGGCCGCGCTTCGTTGTGGTCCACAACGTGGAGCACGAACGGTTCGAACTTGTTGAAG
>JANNWK010001252.1:0-8749 GCA_031408355.1 Myxococcales bacterium | reverse complement strand
CCCAGCGTTTCGCCGTGGAGCAGCTCCATGACCATGACCGGGCAGGAATCCTCGAAATCGAAGACGTCGAGGATCTCGACGACATTCGGGTGCTTGAGCGCGCTGGCGGCCGCGGCTTCGCGCAAGAAGCGCTGGCGCAATTCAGGCCGGTGTTGCACCGAGTCCTTCAAGAACTTCATGGCGACGGAGCGGCGCGTCACGGTGTGCATCGCACCCCAAACACTGCCCATGCCCCCCTCGCCGAGGTGCCGCTCGAGCCGGTAGCGGCCACCGATCAACCTGCCCTCCGCTAGGGCGGACTCCGACATGGGGCGGAGTCTATCGGATCCCGGTCAGCTTGGGGAAGAGACAGGCCCTCCTGGAAGAGCTGGAGCTCCTTCGGCCGTAGGCAAAGTGTCCGGATCTTCGCACACGTTGTCATCAAAGCCGCCCCGAAGCGCGCGTTCGCGCCACTCGGCGAGACACGGGCGACGGGCGCCCGGCCCGAGCTAGGGCGCCTGATCGCTGCGGATCCCGCTCGTAGAACGCGCGTGCGGATCCGCGCCAAGCAGCACCAGCGTGGCGTCGTCGCGGCTGAAGCGCCCCGACTCGGAGACCCGGCTGGCGAGGGCGTCGTACAGCGCGTCGGGCGATTGTCCGCTGAGCGCCAGCCCTGTTTCGCACAGGTCGAGGTCCTGGGCCAGGCGCCGCACGAGCTCGGGGTCATGCGAGCCCGCGGTGAAGCCGTCGGACACCGCCATCCAAGTCGAGCCCCAAACCAGGGGGATGACCTCGACGGGCGGCGGCGCTGTCGTGGTCGAAGTGAGCGGGCCCGATGATGTCGCGTAGACCGCGATGGTGCCGTCCGGCTGGGCGCACGCGACGGCCGGCATGCCAGCTAGGGCGAGCTCGACACGCGCATCGGCCACGTCGCAGCGCAGCAGCGTGATCCGCGCCTCGCTGCCAGGGAACTCGAACATCGCTCGAACCAGATCGAGCATGATGGCGTGCAGTGGCGCGAGCTCGGCCAGGCCGCGCGTGGCCTTACCGAGCAGGTTGCGCGCAAGGTCGCCCGGTTCGGACTGCCGGGTCTGCAGGTCGAGCAGCACGATGGCGACCCCGCCGTTCGGCGTGGCCACCACTTCGAAGGCGTCCGTCTCGCGCGGGCCCTCCAGGGTGTCCCCGGTGATGCGGAGCAAGCCACGGAGTAGCGGTAGTTTCTTGAGGGTTGGCTTTCGATGCAGGGCGGACAAGGCGCCCTCGACCAATGCGAGAGTCGTTCCAGGGTTGCGCCAGGAATCGGCTGTGGTCGTTGAGATCAGATTAGTGAGTAAAAATAGCTAGTTGCGGGCGCAGCTCACGAGCCTCACGGAGCCGGGAACGTCTCTTGGTGAGTCTCAGACTGAGCTTCCGAGACGAACGCGTCTAAACCTGGGACCAGAACGAGCGTTCCACAGAGAGCAAGCCATGCTCGAAGACGACGCGACCGCCTCCATCGCGCCCAGCGCCACCAGCGTGGCGGTGGTGGACGACGACCCGACCGCCCGACGCCTCATGCGCTTCTGGCTGGAGCGCGCGGGCTATCGGGTCGTGGAGCACGATTCGGCGCGCAGCGTGCTCGACAATGAAGGAGAGCCCCCGGCGCTGGCCTGCGTCGATCTGGGTCTTGGCGAAGTCACGGGCATCAAGGTGATTCAGCATTTGCGAGCCCGCGACGCGGAGCTGCCGATCATCGTGGTGACGGCTCAGCGCGAGCTGGAGACGGCGGTCGCCGCCATGCAGGCGGGGGCCTACGACTACGTGACCAAGCCGCTCGATCGGGACCGTCTGCTGCTCGCGGTGCACCGAGCCAACGAACGCCGCGAGCTGCTGTCCAGCGTAAGGCGACTACAGTCAGCGCTGACGGAGCGCTCGGTGTTGGGCTCGCTCATCGGCAAGAGCCCGCCGATGCGCGAGCTGGCCCAGCAGGTCCAGCGCGTCTTGGAGAGTGACGTGGCGGTTTGCGTCTTCGGGGAGAGCGGAACCGGTAAGGAGCTGGTGGCGCGCGCCATTCACAACGGCAGCGCCCGGCGCCGCGGCCCTTTTGTGGCGATCAACTGCGCCGGCATCCCCGAATCGCTTCAGGAGTCGGAGCTGTTCGGACACGAGCGGGGAGCGTTCACCGGCGCCACGCAGATGCGGCGCGGCTGCTTCGAACAGGCCAACGGCGGCACCCTGCTGCTCGACGAACTGGGCGAGATGAGCCTGCAGACTCAGGCGAGCCTGCTGCGCACGATCCAGGAGAAATCGATTCGGCGCGTCGGCGGCTCGAGCGAGAGTCCCATCGACGTTCGCATCGTCTGCGCCACCCACCGCGATCTTCGTGCTGAGGTAGAAGCCGGACGCTTTCGTGAGGATCTGTACTTCCGGCTCGTGGTCTACCCCATTCACCTGCCGGCGTTGCGCGATCGCATCGAGGACATTCCCACGCTCGTTGGCCACTTTTTGCGCTCGCTCTCGGCCGACGTTGGCCGAGACGTGCACAGCATCTCGCCCGAGGCGTTGGAAGCGCTGGCGCGTCACCCTTGGCCCGGCAACGTGCGTGAGCTGCAGAATGTGATTCATCGCAGTTTGCTGGCGTGCCGCTCGGACGAGGTGACGCTAGCGGACTTGCCGCCGGACATTCGCGAGCTTGCGCTGCCGGTCATTCTGCCTTCGCTGCACTTGAACGGGAGCAACGGCGCTGCGCGTCACCGCGAGCCGAGCGAGGAGGACGTGGTGCCGCTCAGGGAGCTGGAACGCCGGGCTATTCAGCGAGCGCTGCGCGCGACCCAAGGCAGCGTGGGGCGAGCGGCCAAGTTGCTCGGTATCGGGCGCGCCACGCTGTATCGTCGCATCGCCACGCTGGATCTTTCGCGGGACGTCGCGTGAGCCATTCGAGGGAGCCAGAGTCCGAGGCGTCCCTGGCTTTAGAGATACTGCGCCAGCTCAGCCACGATCTGCGCACGCCGATGACCAATGTGCTCGGCTCCACGGAGCTCTTGCTCGAAAGTGAGCTTGATGCTTCGCAGCGACTCGCGGCGGAGAACGTGCATCGGTCGGGCCGCGTGGTCCTGGAGGTGATTGATCGGCTGCTGGCCGCTCATCAAATCAGCAGATCCGCGCCTCCCAGCTCCGGCGAGTTCAAGGCGGCGCCGCGCGTTTCGGCCATTCTCTCGGGGCGGCACGTGCTCGTGGTTGAAGACGATAGCTTCAATCGCGCGTTGATTGCGCGGGTCCTTGCGCCCATGGGTTGCGAGGTTTGCGCAGTGCAATCAGGCGCTGAGGCCATGCAGCAGTTCAGCCCCGGACGCTTTGACCTGATCTTGATGGACTGTCAGATGCCGGAGCTCGACGGCCTGACCGTAACTCGACGGATCCGCGCGCTAGAGCCAGGGCACGGGCGCGTCCCCATCGTGGCCATTACGGCCGACACGGTTTCGGGCGCGCGACGAGCCTGCCGGGATGCCGGGATGGACGACTTTCTGGGCAAGCCATTCTCTCTTGGGCGCCTGCGTCGGAAGGTGCTGCGTTGGCTGCTACCAAGTATCGAATCGGAGCCTCCGGGGCCGGATGAAGCCGATGATCAGAGCAGTCCCCGGACGAGTGGCGGCGCGCGCGACGGCGCCCGGGCACTGCCTGCGGTGGACTTCTCCCGGCTGGACGAGCTGGCGGAGGAAGCCGGCTCCCGTGAGATCGTCCGCGAGCTTTCCCGCATCTTCGTCGACGACATTGCGCGGCGTCTTATCGCGCTAGGCCTAGCGGCGCAGGCTCGCGACCAGCGCGCTTACCTCAGCGTGATTCATGCCATCAAGGGCGCCGCCGGGAACTTCGGCGCGGTGCGCATGGCGCGACTTGCGGAGCTGAGCGAGCATCCCGTCAAGCGAGCCGACCTGTCGCAGGCTTCGAGTGCGGCGACGGAGCTTACGCTCGAGTTTGAGGCGGTCAGGGACGTGATTGAACGCCAGGTTTTCTGCCGCGACGCGGCCAAAAGCGCCTGAGGATTCACGGGTTTTCGTGGGCGGGCGGACTTGCCGTATGCTCAGCGCGTGTCGACCACGCCCGTTCAGACTGGCCCCGGGCACGGAGCGGTCGAAGAGTTGCCTCGCCTGGAGGGTGACGATCCCCAGTTGATCGAAGTGCTCGAGTCATCGCACGGCCTTGACGCCAGCGTTTGGAACGACGCCGAGGCCGTCCACGGGGCCGCCAATCAGCAACTCTCGAGTCGGCTCCTGGAGGCCGCGGTTGCGCGCTTGGGGAATATTGGGCTGTTCGGTACGGCGACCTTCGCCGGCTACCTGGCGTCGTTGTTGCTGCTCGGTTCTGCCAGGGCGGAGCCCGTATTTGGAGTGGCCTTCAAGGTCGCGGCGCTCGGCATCTTGCTGAGTCTGGCGCTGCTCTCCGTGACTCGCCTGCCCAGGATCCGACCGCAGCACGTGGCCGATCTAGGCAACGTGTATTTGTTCATGATCGCTCTGACCTTGGGGGTCTTGCGTCACTCGCAGGTCTCTTCAGCCAGCGATTTGCTGCGTCAGGTGTCGCCCGTGGTGATCCCGATCCTCGCTTTCGGTGCGCTCATCCCGTCGGTGCCAAAAAAGGCGCTGACGGTGCTGCTGGTCGCGGCCGCCATGGACCCGGCCGGGTTGTTGCTGATGCGGGCGCACACTCGCTACTCGGCAAGCGAGCTGCTGCTGGTGTGTAGCTCGCCGTTTCTGGCGGCGCTGGTGGCTCACCAGATCTCCAAGGTCGTGCATCGCCTGACTGAGGGCATCGTCAAGGCTCGTGAAGTGGGCAGCTACAAGCTGGTGGAGCGCTTGGGCGTGGGCGGTATGGCCGAGGTTTGGCGGGCAAATCACCGCATGCTGCGCCGGCCAGCCGCCGTGAAGTTGATCCGGCCCAACGTGCTGGCGAGTCACGGGCCAGCCGATTCGGAGCGGCTGCTTCGGCTATTCACCCGAGAGGTGCGCACCACCGCTTCGCTCAGATCCCCGCATACGATTCAAGTCTACGACTTCGGTGTCACCCGCGAGGGTGCGTTTTACTACGTGATGGAGTTGCTGGACGGTATCGATCTGATGACGCTCGTTGAGCGTTTCGGTGCCCAACCCGCCGAGCGGATTGCCTACCTGATGAAGCAGGTTTGTCATTCGCTCCGAGAAGCCCACGCTCGCGCCTTCGTTCATCGCGATGTCAAGCCAGCCAACATTCTGACCTGCTCGGTGGGGGGTGACTTTGACTTCGTGAAAGTGCTCGACTTTGGACTGGTGCTTGATCGCCACCTGACGTCGGTTGAGCTGGAGGACGAACGGCAGTTTGTCGGCACGCCGGCCGTGATGGCGCCAGAGATGCTCCGCTTCCAAGCGCCCGTGGATGCGCGAGCCGACCTGTACGCGCTGGGTTGTGTCGGCTATTGGTTGCTGACCGGTAAGCGTGTCTTCGAGGCTTCCACCCGGCATGATATGCTGGTGATGCACGCGCACCAGCGCCCGATCGTGCCGTCTAGGCGCGTTGACTTTCCTATCCACGCTGGCTTGGAGGCGATCGTGATGGGGTGTTTGGAAAAGAACCCAAATAAGCGCCCTCAGACTGCGCGAGAGCTCTCCGACGCCCTTGGCGCGCTCACGTTTGAGCACCCGTGGACTGAAGAGCGGGCTGGTTTATGGTGGAAACAGCAGCGGCCGGATCAAAAGCGGGCGAGGTCCGCTCTGAACGAGCAGGAGCGCGCGAGCGCCGAGCCGGGCGTCGAACACCCGTCAGATACCCGCCAGCCTGCTGCCGGGTTGCCGAAGTAGTTCAGCGACCTCGCTGGCTGCGGTTACCGGAGCGCGGCAGGCGTAGTCCTCGCACACGTAGAGGGCTGCCCGACCCTCAACCAGCGTCTTGCCCAGGCCAAGTGGCAGAGCTGAGTCATGCGCTGCAGGCAGGCGCACTTCGATCCGATTCGGCAGGAAGTGCTCAGCGACGGCGGCCGCAAGCGCTTCGTAGTCCGCGGAGCCGGGCTCACCGATGAGCACCAGTTCAGCTGAAGCTTCACTCAGGAAGTCCAGTGCACACAGCGAGCTGGCGAAGGCTCGCGGGAGCCGCTCGATGGCTTGGGCGTAGCCGCGCAGCGCGACTTTAGCCCGCTCCTCCAGATCCTGCCGGCCCAGGTGGCGAGCGAGTCGCGCAAGCGCGAGGGCCGCGACGGCGTTGGCATTGGGGAGAGCGCCATCGTGACCGTCGCGCACCCGTGCAATGAGTGGTTCGTGCTGGTGCGCGGTTTGGAAAAAGGGCCCTTCGGCGTCGCTGAAGTCTGCGAGCAGGCGCTCGCCGAGCCGCAAGGCTTCTGTCAGCCATCGCGCTGTCCCTGAGACTTCATACAGGCTGATGAGCCCTTGGGTGAGGTAGGCATAGTCCTCCAGGTAGGCCGCCAGTTGGGCGACGCCGGCGCGGTAGGTTCGATAGAGCCCAGCGTCCGGTCGTGACATGCGCTCGAGCACGAAGCTCGCCGCCCGAGCTGCGGCCTCCGCGTAGCCGCGTCCCGGGAAGCTCCTGGCACCCTCGGCCAGCGCGTCAATCATCAAGCCGTTCCAGGCCACCAGCACCTTGTCGTCGAGGAGAGGCGCAACCCGCTCCCGTCGCAGCTCGTACAGCGTGGCTCGGGCTCGCGCCAAGGAAGCCTGCAGGTCGGGTAGTGAGATGCCGAGCTTTGCCGCCAGGGTAGGCGCAGGCGTCAGCACGCGCAGTACGTTCAGCCCCTCCCAATTGCCTTGGGGAGTGACGTCGTAGTAGGCGCAAAAGCGATCGGCGTCGTCGTGGCCCAGCGCCTCCTCTACTTCGGTCGGCTCCCACACGAAGAATTTGCCCTCGACGCCTTCACTGTCTGCGTCGGTCGCGGAGAAGAATCCGCCCTCTGGCCCCTGCATCTCACGGAGCACGTAGTCGAGGGTCTCGCTGGCGATGCGCGCGTACTCGGGGTCGCGGGTGAGTTGGAACGCCTCAGTATAGACGCGGGCCAGCTGGGCGTTGTCGTAGAGCATCTTCTCGAAGTGCGGCACGTGCCAGCGCTCGTCCGTCGAATAGCGGGCGAACCCGCCGCCCAGTTGATCGTACATGCCGCCCGACTTCATGCCGTCGAGCGTGCGCCGAGCCATCACGAGCGCCAAAGCGTCTCCGCTGCGGCGATGATAGCGCAGGAGCAGTCGCAGATTTTGGCAGGGTGGAAACTTGGGCGCCTTCCCGAAGCCCCCGTTTCGCGCGTCGAAGCTCTCTGAGAGCTGCGCCACGGCCGCCGCCAAGATCTCGGTACCGAGCGGGCCCGCCGCGCCGGGTCCCGACAAGTTGCGCACGTGCCGGGTAAGCTGCTTGGCTTGGTCGAGTAGCGTGGCCCGTTCGCCCTGCCACAGCGCCGAAAGCTTCTGAAGAATGCTGGCAAAGCCAGGTCGTCCAAAGCGATCGGTCGGTGGGAAATAGGTGCCGGCGAAGAAAGGCTCCTGCTCCGGCGTCAGAAATACGCTCATGGGCCAGCCTCCGCTCCCCGAGATCGCTACCGTCGCGCTCATGTAGATGTCGTCAAGATCGGGCCGTTCCTCCCGGTCCACCTTGATGCACACGAAGTGCTGGTTCATGAGCGCGGCGACTGCCGGATCTTCGAACGACTCCCGCTCCATGACGTGGCACCAGTGGCAAGCGGCGTAGCCAATGCTGAGAAAGATCGGAAGATCTTCGCGCTTAGCCCGTGCGAGCGCCTCCTCACCCCAGGCATACCAGTCGACAGGGTTTTTCGCGTGTTGCAACAGGTAGGGACTGGTTTCCCTGGCCAGGCGGTTCTCAGCGCTCATGCGGCAGTGTGTAACGCCGGGCGACGTAGCGGAAGCCCTAGGAACCTCGAACCTGCCGCACTAGGCTGGGCCGCCTTGCCCCTGCGCAGCGACGAGCAGCTCATGAGCGCCTACGTGGCCGGCGACGCCGCCGCGTTCCGCCTGCTCTTTGATCGCTACGCGCCTATTCTGCTGCGCGCGATGCTGCGCGAGCTGTACGTGCGCGAGGAGGCGAACGATTTGGTCCAGCAGACCTTCCTGCAGCTGCACCGCGCCCGCTTCGACTTCGATCCCGGCCAGAAGCTGAAGCCCTGGTTGTTCACGATCGCGCTCAATCTTAAGCGCGAGTACTTCCGCCGCAAGAAGCGCCGGCCCGAGCGAACGCTCGAGCTTGACGCAGCGCTAGAGCCCTCGGTGGGGGCGCTGGGGGCGGCCCAGGTCGAAGCACGGCGCACGCTGGGGCGGGCGCTGGCCGTTCTGCCGCCTGACCAGCGCCGAGTGATCGAGCTTCACTGGTTTGACGGGCTGGACTTCCCGGAGGTGGCCGAGGTCGTGGGCGCCAGCGTCAGTGCCGTGAAAGTGAGGGCTCACCGGGGCTACGTCCGCCTCCGGCAGGTCCTGGGGGAGGATGCGCCGCTGCCACCGCTGCCAGACGAGTCGAGCGCGCGTAACCCGCCCGCGGGCAGCGGCATATGAGGAGAAGTACTCGTGGAATGCGCTGAGATCCGCAATGCCTTCGTGAATGGGAACGTTCCCGACGGTCCCGGGGTCCAGGCACATTTGCAGGCTTGCGCTCCCTGCCGGCTGCTGTTCGAGCAGGAGGCGGCGCTGGGCGTGCGGCTGGCCGAGTCCGCGCTCGGGCTCCCGGAGGCGCTAGCGTTGTTTGGGCGGGTCGAGAGCGAGCTTGCTCAAGAGCGTGGGCTGCGGGCTCGGCTGCGGGCTTGGCCTAGGCG
>JANNWK010001251.1:0-5783 GCA_031408355.1 Myxococcales bacterium | reverse complement strand
TACGACCTCGTGATTGAAGTGGCGCAGATGCAGATGCAAGTCATCGCGCTCTCCGTCGCCTGCGGCTTGACGCACGCGGCCACCCTGCAGATCGGCAACGGCAACGACCAAACGCAGTACACGATCGGCGGCGAAAAATTCGAGCGCTTCCACCACATCTCGCACCGCATCAACGGCGACGGCGGTGAGGGCTCGGCGATCGAGAACGCGGATGTTAAGCACCACCAGATCGACAAGCTGTTCGCCGGCCTGTTCAAGTACCTGATCGAGCGGCTCTCTTCGTACACTACGCCCACTGGTACCGTCCTGGATGAGGGCGTGTCGGTCTGGCTGAACGATCTTTCCACCGGTCCGCCCCACGGCTCGAACAACCTTCCCTACGTGCTGGCTGGCGGCGCGGGCGGCTTCCTCAAGACGGGCGCGTACGTGGATGCGGCCGACGCCGACAACGACAAGTATATGACGCACAACCGTCTGCTGAACACGATCGGTGCGGCGGTGGGCTGTAAGAACGAAGCCGGCGAGCCCCTCGACAACTTCGGTGACTCGAGCCTCCCCCGCGGCCTCGTCCCCGCCATGCTGGTGTAGCCTGTTTGTCGCTCTAGGCGGCTTCCAGCACACCGAACGCCGCGATACCCGCTTTGCGTAGCTCGCGCCGCAGCTCGTCGGCGCGGGTCGCCGGGACCGCCAGCAAGGCCGCCAGCAGGTCGGCGCCGAAGCGGTCGAGCGTGGTGGTGCCGCAAGCCGAAAAGTCCTCCGATGCCCCGCGCAGTACCGCGCACCAGCCCGCGCACAGCTCGCGGAACTTCTGGGTGTAGCGCGCGTTCCCGTCGAGGTAGCCGCGACTTTGGAGCGTGAGTCGCACGTCCTTGGCTAGGCTCTCAGCGGGCAACGCCTCGAGCCGCAAGAGGAGCGGCACCAGCGCGGCTGAGCGCGTCGCTCCTTGGCTGAGCAACGAGCGAACCAGCGCGGACTCGAACAGAGCGAAAGCGGCGGGCTCGGCCGCGGTGTTCTGCTCGCCGGTCTCCGTGCCCTCGCTCACGGGCGGCGGGCTGGCCACCTGAACGAGACCCGGCCCAACCGGTAGCGCCGAAAGGTCGACCTGCATCGGGCCTTCCATGGGCAGGTCCTCGTCTTCAAAATAGAGCACGTAGGGCGCGACCGGCACGGGCGTGTAGGGGAGCAGAAACGCGCTGGCTGGCCCCGTTAAGTCGGCGCAAAACCAGCGTGTGCCGAGTGAGATCTCGGCGTTGTCGTGCGGGAACTCGGAGGCGAGCGACGGATGTCCCAAGACCCCAGGGCTAGTCCTGTCTGCGCGGCCCGGCCAAGATAACCGCGCTCGGCGACCCGTCCTACTTGGCCGGGGCGATGCTGACGCTGCCCGCGTTGGCCGCGGTGACGCCGCCCGCCGGCACCGCGGAACCATGGCCCAGCAGCATATAGTTGGTGATTGCCCAATATTGCTCGGGCTTCAGCGAACCTGTGCGGCTCCGCGGCAGCGGCATCTTCGTACTCACATAAGTGAACAGATCCTGCGCGGTCCGAAGCGGATCGCGGGACGGGGCGCCAGGCGGGCGCGCCGAATCCTGCCCCTGCGTTTGGGCCGCGTTGTTCAGCGCCGGGTTCGAGGACAGCGACTGATCCCGCGGGTACGTCGGTAGGGCGCCTGACCCCATCACGCCCGGGGCGTTCGTGAGGCCTTCTCCGCGCTTCCCGTGGCAAGCCGAGCATTCCCGCTCGTACAGATCGGCGCCGGGCGCCGCCTTCTGCTGCGCGATTCGGACATTGGCCTCGCTCGCGCCGAGTGGCGTCGCGCTGCACGCCGCCAGAGCGACGCCGAGAGCCACCAGACAACCAGAAAGGAGAAGGGCTTGGCGCGACCGCAACATGGGGGATCCGTCCTTGTGAACCGGCCAGGGACCGGTGATTGCCAGGATATTCGACGAACTCCCGGCGCTTCTCAATGTCACAGGCTCTATGCCACGGATTGGCCGCCAAACCTGTGGCGCCGCAAAGGTCGGCCATGAACACGAGAAGAACGGGCCGTGGACTGGCCAAAACACCCCGCGTGGCACGCGCCCGGGGCCTGGCACTGTACGATGGCGTCTGCTCATGAACGCGCGGATGCTGACGGCGGTACTGCTGAGTCTGACTCTGTGCGGGTGTCCGCGTGGGACGGCGACCAAAAAGGAGCCCGAGGCGTGCAAGCAACTCGGTCAGCAGTGTGAGCTCGAGCCGGGCAAGCTAGGGGCTTGCTCGTATCGCGCCAATTGCACAGCCGTCAATTGCCTGTACTGCCAATCTCAGCACTGAGACAGCACAGACAGCACAGACAGCACAGACAGCACACAACTAAGCCGCGTTCCGGCCGAGCCGTGGATGTGACTCATTTCGAACGGTCCGGGGTCCGCCGGCGCCTTGCTCGAGGGGCGCCAAGAGGTATGATTGTCGGTATGACGAGCGCGAAGGTCGCCATCAGCCTGCCCAAGGACGTGCTCACGCGGGCGCGGGCAGCAGTCCGCAGGGGGGCTGCGCCTTCATTGAGCGCATACGTCGGCAAGGCGCTCGACGAGAAGGTGACCGAAGACGAAGTCTTCGGCATGTTGGAAGAAATGTTGAACGAGACAGGGGGTCCCCCGACGCCGCAAGAAGTCCGCTGGGCAAACCAGGCACTCGGCGCGACCAAGCGGACGCCGCCCTGGCGCGGCAAGCGCAGCTCGGTCAAGCTCGTCGAAGTCTAGGCGCGCGCTTTCAGCACACACCCGACCCGCGCCAAGACGTTTCGCTCCGATCCGGGCTTGGGCTACACTCGCGGCGCTTGATTACGGCGACTGGTCAGCGGCTACTCGTTGGCGACCGTGTGGGTCGCTACGAGCTGCTCTTTCCACTTGCCAGTGGCGGGCAGGGGGAGGTTTGGGTGGGGCGCCTCTTGGCCGAGCATGGCTTTGAGAAGTTCTTCGTCTTGAAGTTCATGCTCCCTGAAGGCGCCCACGGCCACCTCGAGCGGTCGATGTTTTTGGATGAAGCGCGCTTGGCCGCGCGCATCTCGCATCCGAACGTGGCGCAGGTCTTCGAGCTCGCCGAAGCCCGGGGCCTCTTGTACATCGTCATGGAGCGCGTGGAGGGAGACTCGCTGTCTCGGCTGGTGAGGCAGCTGGGCCGTGCTGAGCTCCCTGGCGAGATCCCAATCGGGGTGAGCCTGCGCGTGCTCGCTGATATTTGCGACGGTTTGCACGCCGCGCACGAGGCGAAGGACGCTGAAGGCCGCCCGCTCGGGCTCGTTCACCGCGATGTTTCACCCCAAAACATCATGGTTTCTCTGACCGGACACGCGAAACTCATCGATTTCGGCGTGGCCAAGGCCAGGGTGCGGCTCTCGGCGGATACCAGCTCGGCGACCATCAAGGGCAAGTTGCGTTACGTGGCGCCCGAACAGGCGGCAGCAGCCGCCGACGTCGATCGTCGGGCGGATCTCTGGTCGGTGGGCGTCCTGTTGTTTCGTCTCGTGACCGGCGGCATGCCCGTCGACGGCGAAACGGACGCTGAGGTCTTGAACCGATTGTTGTCGATCCGGCAGCCCTTGACCTTGCCGGAGGGCAGCCCAGAAGTGCTCGCCAGGATCGTGGCCCGCACCTTGGCGCCCGCGCGCGCCGATCGCTATTCGACCGCCCTCGAGCTGAAACAGGCACTGGAGGCCGCCCTTGGTGAGCTCGCGCCAGGTACGAGCCATGAGGACGTGTCGGTGTTCTTCGGACCTGCCCTGATCGACGTGGCGCTCCGTCAGAGTCAGGCGCTGGCGTCGGCCGAGGCAGCGCTCGTGGGCAGGGATCAAGCAGGGGTCCTGGCCGTGGCCGCCTCCGCGTCAGGGCGGGCCGCCAGTCGCTTTCAGGCACCGGGGGCGCGCGTTGTTGTCTTGGTTGCGGTCGCGGTCGTGGGCCTGGTTGCCGTGGGCTTCTTGATGTCGGAGCGCGAAACGACGGGGCGAAGGGGCCAGCAGGTGTTCAGCGCCAGTCCGAAGAGTAGCGGCGCGGCGCCCGTGCGGGAGCGCGAGCCGGCCCAGGCGGCGCCAAGCGGCGAGTCGTCGAGCGCGACCACCCTGGCGCCAACGGAGCCCGCGCGCACTCAGCAGGCCCCGGCGCCGACCGCCCCGGCGCGTCTCGCCAAGCCCGCGCCCGGAGCGCGCCCCAGGAGCGGAAGCGGGCTGCGTGCGCTAGAGAACCCCTACCAATGAGCCCGCGCTTTGGACGTTGCCTGCTCGTGCTCGCCCTGCAGGTCGGCTTCGTACCGAGCGCGCTTGCCGCGGACGACGGCCCCGCGCAGGCGGCCCGCAACTATGAGCTGGGGCGCCAGGCCTTCGAAGCCGAGCGCTTCGCCGAGGCGGCGCTCGAGTTCGAGGCCGCGTTCCAGGCGCTCCCTCACGCCGTTTCGCTGTTCATGGCGGCAGACGCCTGGGAGCGCGCGGGGCGGCTGGAGCAGGCGGCGGACGCCTGGAGCATCGTGCCGAGCGCGCCGGGCGTGAGCGCTGAACAAGCCAGCCAGGCCGACCAGCGCAGGCGCACGCTCGAGCGACTGCTCGGCACCGTCGTGGTGACGTCGAGTGAGGCGGCCAGCGTCAGGTTGGACGACGGCGTCGCGCGCCCCACGCCGGCGCGGTTGCACGCAACGGCGGGGACGCGAACCTTGGTGGTGCTGAGCGGCGGGCACGAGGAGCGCAGGGCTATTCGCTTGGACTCGGGGCAGTTGCTCACGCTTCCGCTGGACTCGCCCCCGCAGCGCAGCCTGCCGCCGCCGCCGCCAGCCAAATCCGACGTGGACCGGGGTCCAGCCCGACAACCCTCCTGGTGGACGACTCCGCGCATCGTCGGGGCGGGCCTGCTCGGCGCGGGCGCCGCCGGCTTGGCCGTGGGTACCGGCTTTGGGCTGGCCGCGCGCCAGACCAAACAGGACTTCGACCAGAGCCCGACCGCCCAGCTCCGCGAGCAGGGCTTGAGCCAGGTGCGCTGGACGAACGTCGGTCTGATAGGGGGCGGGATCCTGCTCCTGGGTGGCGCCAGCCTGCTGGTGTGGGCTCCGGCGCCGGAGGCTTCAGCTACTGGCGCGTCGCTGAGCACCCGAGCGTCAAGCGGCGGCGTGAGCGTCGAAGTGACCGGGCGATTCTGAGTCTTTAGCCGCGCGTCTCCGGCTCAACGCTGCCAACCGGCTTCGTGCAAGAGCCGCACTTCAGCGGGTAGCAGCGGTCGAGCGTACAACGCCGCCAGGAAGACCCGCCCCTCCCAAAGCTGATCACCGATTTCGATTCGGGACTCCTTGTCCGCAAACTCGATCGGGCCGTCGAGATTGCGCGAGGAAGCCAGATCGCCATCGACGTACAGGCGCACGACCCTGCCCGTGCCCGAGAAAGTCCCGAGCCAATGCCGGGTCTGCCCGCGATGGTCGCCAACGAACGCGCCGCCGTCCATCGTACTGGGAATGGGCACTTCGAACGCCGCGCCCGTGACAAACTGGTTGAAATTGAAGAGGTCACTGCCCGTTGCCTTGAACAGGTAACGCTTGCCCTCGAAGGTGGCGGGTCCCATCTCGGCCCAGATCTCGAGCGAGAATTCCTTGCTGAGCGCCAGGGGCCGAATCAAGGCCGCGCCGGGGTCGGGGTCGGACTTGAGGTTTCCCCCGGCCAGCACCAGCGCGTTGTTCTCGACCCTGACCGCGCCATCGGCGGGAGCCACCGGATACGGAAACAGATCGATCTGGCCCACTCGGTCCTTCACGATCTCCGGCCGTCCGCT
>JANNWK010001250.1:0-3528 GCA_031408355.1 Myxococcales bacterium | reverse complement strand
CCACTTGACCCACCACGTTGAAGCCCTCGCACCACACGCGGCCGTCTCTGGTTAGGGCGCACAGGAACAGGTCCCCCGTGCCCGCTTGCACGACGGTTTCAGCAAGCGCCAGCTTAGCGCTTAGCTCGTGGTCGTCAGTGTCGAACAAGTAGTCGCTGCACCACAAACTACCCCAGCGTTTGAGCACGCAGGCAGGGGTTCCTGCGCCGAGCCAGGCGTTGTCGGCGCCGTAGTCATCGAGTGGCTTGGGCGCTGTCCAGTTGTCCAAGCCGATGATGCGACCGTTCTCGTCGATCACCTGAGTGCCGCTACCGGGGATGGTCGTGTCTTGCGCACCGCCAGCATCGACCAGCTCGGGGGCTGATCTGCGGCCCGAAACATCCGTGCCCCTGCAGTAGACGTGAGCGATGCGGTCGACCGCGCAGGTGGCGGTGTCGGTGAGCCCGACTCCGGTGACCGGCCCGGGATAGAAGGCGGACAGGCCGGTCAGGGTCGGCGGCAGCGGCGTCAGCCCCGAGTCGTCGATTTGCCCGCTTTCGTTGTCGCCCCAACACCGCAACCCCCCGTTGCTTAGCGCGCAACTGTGGCGGGGCCCAAGTACGAGACGCGACACGTCCTGTAGACCCTCGACCTGCTGCGGCTCAGCCGACGCTTCGAAGTTGCTGGGCCCAGACCCGGTACCCCAACACCAAACGCTGCCGTCTTGATAGGCGGCGCAGTGGCGCGCGCCGTGCCCGGCGATGGCGACGGCGCAATTCGGTCCCGGCTCGGGCGCCGGCATCGAAGTCGATGCTCCGGCTTCACCCAGCGGCGTGCCCTGGTTCCTGGTTGTGCGCCCACAACCGAGCGCGCCTGCGATCAGTGCCACAATCCAAACAGGGTGTTGCAAACCGCTCCGCATGCCACGTTAGTGTCACAGGAAACGCGAACCTTTCAACCGGGAGGTCCCCGTCTTCCTCGATGCCCAGAAATCCAACCCGACACCAGCCACCCCGGCTTCAGCAAGCTGCAGCAGGCCGCGCGCGACGCCGACAAGCTCCGCCGCCCCCGCGCTCACCGCGAACGGAAAGCTGCTGCTCAACGTACCCGCGCCATCGGGGCGCTGCCCCGTGCGCTGTCATGGCGCCGGGGCGGACATCGTTATTGAGCGCTGCTGCTCACCCCTGACGGGGTCGGCGAGGTGTAGACGCTCAACTGCAGGCCGTCTTGATTGCACGCCGGGGCTTCCCCGGAGGCGTTGAGCGCCGGATCGGCGATGTAGGACCAGGCGGCGCGTCCCTGCCCGAGTGGGGCCATCTCGTCGAGCTCACCCCAACCGGCCCCGTCGAGCAACAGCGGCTTGGTGAGCTGGTTGCCGTTTTCGTCGATCTCCACGACCCAGTACTCCCAAGGCACGCGCATGCTGCTGTCGCCTCCGAGCTCGCCTTCGTGGTCGAGAGCGCGCATGACCCCGTAGCCAAGGAGATAACGCCCGGGCGCGATCTCTGAAAGGGTCGAATACGAGAGGTATTTGTCCTTGTCCTTGAGGGTCCAGTTGATCTTGCCCTCTTGCTCACCCGTTGCGCTCCACTTGATGAGGCCGATTTCTGTGGGGGGTGCCTCCGGGTAGCCACCGGGCGAGGCATCCCCGGGAACGCCGACGATGACCCCAAGGAATCCGCCGCCGTCGCGCGGCACGAGGGCACTGGCCCCGCCCTTGTTCTTGATGCCGTCGAGATTGAGGTAATGGAACTCTTGAGCTTTGCCGTCCTCCATCCGGAAAACGAACGCCCCAAGTCCGCCAGTGCCGGCCTCGTTGTAATCGGTGCTGCACAGAGCCGCGTACTTGCCGGTCGTCTTGTCGTAGGCGATGCGATTGAAGGTCGTGTGTCCGGTGCCGCAGGCCCACTCCCAACCGCGGTTCGTGAAAGACTCGGTAGCGCGATCCATGATGAGGAAGGCGTCGGCTTCGTGGCAGGTACCTGGTCCGTCTTTGCCACCGACGGTTGCCTTGACTCCGATCCCCCAGGTGGCGTCGTCGTTGCCCAGGCGGAGATAGTCGTTGCCGTACTCCCAGCTGCCGATCGACTTGTGCACGATGTACTTCTTGGGAGCTGATTTGAGATCGCCATTCGTCCACTCGAAGAGCCACATCTCGTCATTGATGCCCCGGTCGCCACAAACATACGGGTTGGTCATCCAGTCGGCGGCCGAATGCGTGGCGAGCACGTCCTTGTCAAAACCCTGCGTGCCTGAAGGGACCCTGCACAACACGCCAATGGTTTGGCAATCATCGCTCACGGCGATGCCGTGCATCGAGATGCACTCGCTGAATTGGCGCTGATCGATGGCCTCGAGCGTGCCCGTCGCGTCGTCGACCTGCGCGATAATCACGGCGCCAGAAGAGGGATCGTCCTCGGGATGCGGGGCGTTTTCCCCGAGCGTGAGCGAGCTGAACATCTTGGCCTCGGGGCCCTCGTTGCATGAGGCCATGTACATGCGCCGCGGGGTAACGGCGCCGGGATGGTAGTGGAGCGTCCGGACCGTCCATTCCAACTCACACGCGGTGGGCTCGCCCCCAGGCAGAGGACCGGCGGGCGTGCTGAAGACGCCGGGTGTCGATGGTGGTTCGACCATCGCAGTCACGTCGGGCTTGCCGTCGTTGTCTGCGTCCAGGGCGTCAATGATGCCGTCGCCATCTGTGTCGATCCCGATGGCGTCCGGCAGACCGTCACCGTCCGTGTCGACGCCTGGGCCGTCGGGCGTTCCGTCGCCGTCTAGATCGAAAGCATCGGGCTTCCCATCCCCATCGCCATCCACGGCTTTTCCGAGGGAGTCGAGGACACCGTCGCTATCGAGATCGCCAGCACGGGCTGGAGGCGTGCCGCCGTTCCCGCCACCCGTATCGTCACCGCCGGGGTTGGTCGCGCCGTTTGCGTCTCCAGAGCTGCCGCCGTCACTACACGCGAGCGCGAGGAGGAAGGCAGACGCACCGGTAAGAAGGCCGACGTGTAAGCTGCCCGGGCTCAGTTTCTTCATAATTATGCGGATATTCTGCCTCGGAATGAAGACTCCGTACAGGGCGCAGTTCCGTCCCTGCCGGGTCTGGATTCTCGGATCTTGGTGGGAGCGGGCCAGGGGCGTGAGCACCCGTCGCGCGACGCGTCGTTCCAGCGGCGGCTCCGAGGCTACGAGGAGATCGGCCCGACCTCACTGCACGAGACCCACATCACCCAATAGGGTGGGGTGGTCGGCGTCGCGCGGCGCATTGAGTACCTGCAGCTGGCCGACGGCGAGCGCGTCTAGCTACACTTCGTCGCGGGTGAGCTTCACGTACTCAAACCGGCGGGATCGGTGCCTACGTGTTCCGTATGGAGGATGGCCCGCGAGGCGAACGCGGTCCGGAACGGAGCCGCTGGCTCGTTTGGCTCGCGGACCTGCGTCGAATTCGCGACAACGAGGCCAGCCATAGCGCCGACCAGAGCCAAACGCCTGCGGGACTGCCGGGACCACTCACCCGGCAACTGCCAACCTCGGAAGGAGGCTTGC
>JANNWK010001249.1:0-5555 GCA_031408355.1 Myxococcales bacterium | reverse complement strand
TAGAAGAACAGCGAGTTCTTGTCGCCCGCCCAACTCGAGGTCAGCACGAAGGCCCAGAATTCAATCGTGCGAGTGGTGTTACCGATCGGCAGATCGTTACTGGCCCCGAAGTCGACCTCCACGCGGGCCTGCGCTTCATCGTTGCCGTCTCCGGTATTCTTGGCGAACGAGACCGCGTTGCCGTCGCAGGCCACGGCGCCGCCCGAGCCCCCGGCCCCGCCGGTGCCCCCACCGGTGCCCCCCACGCCACCGGAGCCGGCGTTGGGGCTGCCCCCGCTGCCGCCGAGCCCCACTTGACCCCCTGTGGAAGGAGCCCCGCCGCTGATTCCTGCGCCTGCGGAGCCGGCGTTGCCCGGGCTGCCGGAAAGGCCGGCCGCGCCGGCCGCCGGCCCCTGGCTCGACGCGTCGCTCGAACAACCGGCCAAGCTGAGGCCCGCAAGCAGGCCGGTGAGTGAGGCTACCCCTGTGGAACGGATCATGCGCATCGATGTGACCCGACGTCGTTCCCTGGTGAAGGTTATCTTGGAGGTGGCAGCGTAGGGGGCGCCAGGTCGGGCGGAGCGGCCACGGCTGGGGGCGATGGTGTAGTGGGCTGGCGTGGATCGGCGGGCTCGTGCAGCGCGCGCAAGGCGGGCGTCTCGATGTCATCGAACTGGCCCGAACGCGTCGCCCAAACGAAGGCGGCCACGGCGGCCGCAGAGAACACGAGCGTGAGGGGTAGGAGCAAGAAGAGGATGCTCACGTTGCTGGGTCCCTCGTGAAGGTTCGGGCTCTGAGGGCCAGCGTGACCACGCTGAGCGAGCTGAGCGGCATCAGCACGGCGGCGACGAGCGGGTTCAGCATGCCTGACACGGCAAGGCCGATGCCCAGGGCGTTGTAGGCGAGCGAAAGCCAAATTCCTCGGTGAATCACGGCAAGGGTGCGGCGAGCGCCGCGGGCAGCCTCCACGACGCGGCTCAGGCCAGGCCTCGTGGTCAAGACGTCGGCGGCGCTCAGACAAGCTTCGGCTCCACCGTGCACCGCGATACCGACGTCAGCCGCGGCCATGGCGCCCGCGTCGTTCAGGCCATCGCCGACCATGTAGACGCGCTCGCCGCGCGCGCGGAGCCTGGCGACCTCCGCGAGCTTTCCCTCCGGCGAGACTCCGCCGCGCGCCGAAAGCAATGGGACGCCAAGTCCCTTGATGACGTTGTCGACCACGCGCTGGTGGTCGCCGGAGAGGACATGAAACGTGTAGCCGAGCTCAGCCAAGCGGAGCAGGCTTTGGGTGGCGTCTGCTCGCAGCGCGTCGCCAAAGGCGGCTACGGCTCGTACGACACCTTCGCTCGCGATGACGATTGGCGTTCGGCCGACTTCCGCGTGAGCCTGGACGCGCTCGGCGGCCCACGCCGGCAACGTTCCCAGCTCACTTTCGACGAGGGCGGCGGAGCCGACTAGCAGCGCCTTGCCATCGACGACCGCGCGCAGGCCTCCCAGCGGTTGCTCTTGGACTGAGTGGCAGGTGAGTTCGTTGGCCGGAAGGGCTCGTTGGAGCGAGCGGGCCAGGGGATGGCTGGAGAACGCCTCGGCTGCCCGGAGCAGCGGCTTGACGGTTTCGTCACCGTCCCAGGCTAAAAGCTCGGGCTGACCTTGCGTCAGGGTTCCTGTCTTGTCGAACACCATGATGCCCGGCTGCGCGAGCGCTTCCAGGTGCTCGCCGCCTTTGAACAGGACTCCCGCGAGGGCCGCCTGGCGCAGCGCAGCGCTGACGGCGAGCGGCGTGGCCATGCCTAGCGCGCAAGGGCAGGTGACGACGAGTAGGGCGATGGTGTGATCGATGGCGTGAGAGCTGTCGAAGTGCCACCAACCGAGCAAGGTAAGCCCGGCGATGGCCAGGATCCCGAGCACAAAGTGGCCCGCGACGCGGTCGGCGAAGCGGACGATCGGCGCCCGCTCGCGTTGCGCGGCTTCGACGCTGGCCAGGAGCCGGCCGACGCGCGTGTTCTTGCCGGTGCTCTCTACGCGGATCCAGATGTCGCCGCTTTCGCAGGTGGTGCCGGCGTACACGCGGTCCGCGATGCCGGCGGCGCTGGGGATGGACTCGCCGGTCAGCAAGGAAGCGTCGATGCCCGCGCTGCCGCGAGTGATCGTGCCATCCACCGGGATGCGTTCGCCCGCCGCCACTCGCACCAGCGCCTGAGGCTCAAGGCTATTGGTGGGTACTTCGCGCTCCGTATCACCCTCGATGCAGCGCGCCGTGCTCGGCGACAATGCCGTGAGCAGCTCTGTCTTGCTCGAACTACGGCGATGCTGGCTGCGCTGTAGGTAGCGACCTATGAGTAGCAGGAAAACCAAGGTGCACAGGGTGTCGAAGTAGACCTCTCCGCTGCCGCGGAGTGTGCTCCACGCGCCGCCCGCATAGCCGACCAGGAGCCCGACGCTCACCGGCACGTCCATGTGCGGCGTCCGCGTGCGCAGCGCCGCCCAGGCGCCACGGAGGAAGATGGACCCGGACCAGAAGACGCTCGGCGTGGCGAGGACCAGGCTGGCCCAGCGAAAGAGCGTTCGGTACTCGGGGGCCATGCTTTCGGCGCTCCCGCTGTACAGGGCGAAGGCCATGAGCATGACGTTGCCGGCCACCGCCCCTGCCACGCCCAGTCGCAGCAGCAAGGCTCGGTCACCCGCGCGGCGTTCGGCAATGGCCGCGGTGGCGCTCGTCGGGTGGGGCTGGTAGCCGAGCGAAGCGAGCCCGCGGGCCACGGCGCTCAGTCTGACGCGCGCTGGATCCCAACTTACTTCCAGGACGGCTCTCCCGAGGTCGAGTCGGCTCGCCACGACGCCCGGGACGACCCGCGCCAGGCGTTCGACGAGCCAGACGCAGGCCGAGCAATGGATGCCCTCCAGAAGGAGTTCGGTGCTCTGCAGACCGTCGGCCGATTGGCGACAGTGGCTCTCCTGGAAGGCAGCGTCGTCTAGATCCTCGTACTTGCGCTGGCTCAGGCGAGCGGGAGTCGCCTGCCCCAGGGCTGGCTCGCGATCCGTGTAGTAGCGCTGCAGGCCGGCGGCGTGAACGATGGCATACACAGACTGGCAGCCTGCGCAGCAGAAGGCTGGCCCTTCGGCACGAGCGAGCGCCGGAGGCACGGGCAGCGTGCAGTGCGCACACGCCAGGGGCTCGTCGAGCGACGGTGGTGCCAATGCCGGACTGCCGAGCCACGCAGCCGTGGTCATGGAGGACCCTTGCGGTGGCAGGGACACTCGGTCGCTGCGGGGACCGCCTGCGACGAGTGCTGGGCAGCGCCGTGGGGCTGGGTGACGGCCGAGAGGGCGAACGCCGGTAGGTTCAGGCGGCTGCTGAGGGTGAGCCAACCAACGCAGAAGATCATGGCGGCGCTGAGCAGGGGCAGATGTCGACGTAGCTGCTGAAGGACGCCGCCTAACGCCCAGCCGAAGCCAAGCAGCGCCGGCAGATTGCCGGCCCAAAACGCAGCCATGATGGCCAGCCCGTGCCAGGCGTTACCGGTGCCCGCTGCCGCCAGCACGAAGGCGTAGAGCCAGCCGCAAGGGAGGAACGCCGACGCTGACCCCAGGAGCACGGCCCGCAAGTAGGGAGGTCGCGAATGCAGCCCGCTCATCCAGTCGAGTGCACGAGCAGGCAGCAGGCGCGACATTCTGAGGCTCGGTCGCCGGATACCGAGCGCGCTCAACATGGCCGCGAGTCCCCACAGCACCATGACGGAGCCTGAAACGACGGCCGCTCCCCGGGCGAAGCCCGCCTGTGTCCCGGCCAGATCCAGCGCGCTTCCGAGCAGCGCCGCGCTGACGCCCAGCGCCCCGTAGGCCACGAGCCGGCCTGCGTGGTAGAGCAACTGAGTGAGGCTGCGGGGTCCACGGCCCGTGACGCCGTCGCTGGCGACGGCCACGAGACCGCCACACATGCCGAGGCAGTGCAGGCTCCCTAGCAGACTGGCGCCGAGGATCGGGACGAGCGGTACGAGGCTCATGCGGGAGCCCTGCCTCCCATGTCGCGTCGCAAGATCTGCGTGAAGCGGCGGCCTGCATGGCTGACGACGAAGCGTAGCTCCCACAACCCTCGCTCGCCGTGGCGCAACTCAGCGGCGTAGACACCCGGAGAGAGCTCTCGCAGCTCCAGCCGGTGGCTGCGTTGGGCGTGGGCGTTCGGGAAGGCCTCGACGGCCAGTGTTGCGCCCGAAAGCCTGACTCCCTCGCGATCTATCAGGCTCACTTCGAGGCGCGCGCTACCGTCCGCTCGGGCCAGCAGGGGCCCTGTCAGGTCCAGCTGAAAGCCCAGCCGCGCGTCGTCTGCGGCCTGCGCTTGGGCCTCGTCCCAAGCAACGGCCTTCGCGTAGTAGTCGGGCTCGAGTGCAAACCCCTCGTCGTTGATGGCGACGCTGGCTAAGGTGCCCAGGCCGGCCAACATGCTGCCGAGCAGGAGAACGGGCGCGTAGGCCCAGCTCAGGCGATAGCGGCGAGGTTCGGCGGCAAGGCGTGATTCAGTCATTGGCGTGTTCATGCTTCTGGGGACCCAAGAGCGTGTAGGGAAGGTCCTGGATCACGCCCGTGTCGTCGATGACTCGGAACGTGACGGCCTGCTTGCCGTAGAGACTGGCGCGCGGCACCACCACAAATACGCTCGTGGCGCGCTGCTCGCCCGCCAAGAGCGTGAGCGGCAACTCGGGCGCGATCATGCGGGCCTCGGGTCGCGCGCGAAGTTCGAGTCGAAAGCTGCGCGTGGCCTGCGCACGGTTTCGCACCTTGAGTCGTATTTGGTTGACGATCTCGCTCCCGTTCTCTGAGAACGGCGCGCCAATTCCCCTCAAGAGCGTGACGTCTGCGCTCGGACGGTTCTCGCCGATGAGGAGCAGCGCGGCGAGCAGACCTAGCAGCGCCGCCGAGTAGATGAACACGCGCGGACGCAGGATGCGCGTCGGTGCCGCCGTTTCGAGGGTTGTCTGGGACGAGTAGCGGATCAGGCCAGGTGGCTTCTGAACGCGTGCCATGATCGAGTCGCAGGCGTCGATGCATTGACTGCAGGCGATGCACTCGAGCTGAAGCCCCTCCCGGATGTCGATGCCGGTAGGGCAAGCCACGACGCAAGCGCGGCAGTCGATGCAGTCCCCTCGCCCGGCGTCCCGAGGCTTTCCCTTGCTTCGGGGTTCGCCTCGCTTCAAGTCATAGCCGACGACCAGCGACTTCTTGTCGAGCAGCACGGACTGCAGTCGGGCGTAGGGGCAGATGGTCGTGCACATCTGCTCCCTGAAATAGGCAAAGTCGAAGAAGACGAGGCCAGTCGTCACCATTACGACCAGAAAGCCGCCGTAGTGCTGAGCGGGCGCCTGAAATACCCAGTGACGCAGCGCCTCGGTGCCGACGAAATAGGAAAGAAACACGTTGGCGAGCAGGAAAGCCAACCCGAGGTAGCAAACGTTCTTCGCGAATCGACGCAGAGCCCAGCCCTGCTTGTCGAGGCGCAGCTGGGCTTCGCGGTTGCCTTCGAAGAGCCGCTCAAGCGGCCTGAAGAGTAGCTCCATATACACGGTCTGCGGGCAGGCCCA
>JANNWK010001248.1:0-12239 GCA_031408355.1 Myxococcales bacterium | reverse complement strand
CGCCGCCCGCTGTGCCTCCGCTGGCTGCCACGAAAGTCGTAGCCGTGCCCCCGCTACCGCTGCTCGCAGCCGCATCGGGCGGGATCGGGGTGGCCACTTCACCCCCGGAAGCGGAAGCCCCGCTATGGCCGGAAGGGAGATTGGCCGACGAAGAACAGCAGGCCAGAACGAGAGGGCTCGTTAGGACGAATGCCCTGAGGTGCCGCGCGGGCCAACCCACGCAACGACCGTCCAGTTTGCTCAGCGCCAAGGCAACTATCGAAACCGGGGGCAGTGTACGCATCGAGCTCCGCAGGGCTCACAGCAAGGACCGTACCTCCATGAAAGCCGAACGGCTGGATCGGTGAGACCCAGGACACCCAATAATAAAGCGCTGCGGGGACGATCCAATACGCCGAGCGGAGAACACAGTGGTGACCACCGGTCACGACGCACGGCTGCGCGGCGGCTGACGCGCAGTGACGGCCTAGTGGCGTCGCGTAGCTAGTCGTCGAAAGCCGTCGGCTCGCGTAGGTCGTGCAGTCTGCGAACCGCTCCAACCCAAACATCCTGGATTGACCACTCAGCGCTACGTGCACGCGACGGGCGCAGACCTTCGCGACGCCATCTCTAAGCTCCCAGGGTAACTAGTGGGAAACGAAAAAGGCCCCGGTCGCTAAGTACGCGACCAGAGCCAGCTTTCGTCCTACTCGGTCGGGGCGGGCAGATTCGAACTGCCGACCTCACGGACCCGAACCGTGCGCGCTACCAAACTGCGCTACGCCCCGAGTGGGCACTCAATACGCTCAACTATTTTTAGGGGCTGATCGGGCTCAAGCGGCCGGGAGAATGATGGGCGAGGCCCGACCTGTCAAGGACCGAAAGGCCCTAGACTTGGCGTTTTTTCAGCTCGGCGGTCAGCGCAGGCACCGCCTGGAAGAGATCGGCGACGAGCCCGTAGTCGCTGATCTGAAAGATTGGCGCCTCCGAGTCCTTATTGATCGCCACGATGACCTTCGAGCTCTTCATCCCGGCAATGTGCTGGATCGCGCCGGAGATCCCGACCGCGACGTAGAGTTGGGGGGCGACGATTTTACCAGTTTGGCCCACCTGGAAATCGCCGGGGGCGTAGCCGGCGTCGACGGCGGCGCGGCTGGCGCCAATGGCGGCGCCCAGTGCGTCCGCCAACGGAGCCATCACCTCGAAGAATTTCTCTTTCAAGGCGCGCCCACCCGACACGATGACCTTCGCGTCGCCCAGCTCGGGTCGCGCGCTCTTCACGGCGTCGAGCCCGACCACTTCGATGCGGCTCGCGCCGGCCCCGACGGGAGCCTTGGCAAGCCTCTCGACGGGGGAGGCGCCGCCGCTTGGGCTGGCGGGTGTGAATTCACTTTGGCGAGCCGTCGCGACTTGGATGGGCGTTGACAGCGTGCAGAAGCCGACGGCGTTGCCGGCGAACATCGGTCGCTTGTAGACGAGTTTGCCGCCCTCGGTCGAAACGCCCGAGCAGTCGCCGGCGAAGGCCGCGTCGAGCCGTGCTGCCACACGCGGCAGCAAGTCTTTGCCGAAACTCGTGGCCGCGGCGACGACCAGAGAATGCCCGGTGGCGGCGGCCGCGACGCTGGGAGCGAAGTGCTCGGCGGTGTACTTGGCCAGGGAAGGGTCCTCGATTACCAAGAGCTTGGCGGCGCCGTAGCCGGCGAGTTCGGCTGTGGCCGCGGCCGTGTTCGCGCCGATGATCAAGAGGGTGAGGTCTCCGCCAAGGGCGGGCAGCGCTTGGCGGGCGAAGCTTATCGCGCTCAGCGTGGACTTCTTGAGCGTGCCCTCTTCGGATAGCTCAGCGACAACGAGTGCGTTTGCCATGGCTCAGAGCACCTTCGCTTGGGTGACCAGCTGTTCGACCAGCTCGGCCACGTCTTTGACTTTGACACCTGCTGCGCGCTGCGCCGGGCGTTCGAAGCGGAGGTAGTGTGTGGTGAGGGCTGCGCCGGGCAGGACGTCGGCGAGAGCCTTCACCTCGAGCGGCTTCTTCTTGGCTGCCATGATCGCCGGCAGCGGAGCAAAACGCACGCCGTCGTTGTACTTGAACCCGGCCTCGGTATGCTTCGAGTACACGCTTTGCGGCGCCACGATGCGCAGGTCGGTCGTGATCAACGCGGGCAGGCGGAGCCGCACGCTGAGCACGCCGCCGTCGACCTCGCGACCGACCAGCACCGCGCCTTCCTCCTCGCGTACCGTGGCGGCGAACGTGGCCATCGGAAAGTCGAGCAGCTCTGCCAACCTTTGGCCTACCTGATTGCTATCGCCGTCGACGGCCTGCTTCCCCATCAGGATCAGGTCGGGCTTCTCTAGGGAGGCGACGGCCTGGAGCGCAGCGGCCACCAGACGGCCGTCGAGCTGCTCGTCGGTGGTGTCGATTCGAATGGCGCGGTCGGCGCCGGTTGCGAGGGCAGCGCGCAGGGATTGCTCGACCTCTTTTGGTCCCAGCGTGACCACCACGACCTCGCCGAGCCGCTGCTTTTGCGCCTTGCCGTTCTCGGTCAGCCTGAGCGCCGCTTCGAGCGCGTACTCGTCGAACGGGTTGGGCTTCCACTCGAGCCCGCTCGTGTCGATGGCGGCCCCACCCGGCGCGATCTTCACCTTGTTGGCATTGTCCGGATCGGCCACTCGCTTGAGCGCTACTAGGACTTTCACGTTGTCTCCTTGGCTGGGAAGCCTCCCGCCGAGGGTTCAGCGAGGCGGCATGGGGTCTTACCCCGCTACATTGGCTTTCATACGGCGCATCCTGGAAACGTGCTTAGGATTTTTGTCGCGACCTGCTCGCTTCGCGCCTAGCTTGCTCGGCCAAACGGCCGACGCTGGGCGAGCGGGCTCGCTTTTTTGCGGCCCTCCGCCGGGCTATGAGCCCGGCGAGCCGACCCTCTTCATCATGCAACTCACCACAGACTTTCTCGTCCTGGGCAGCGGTATCGCCGGCCTGTCGTTCGCGCTGCGCGCTCAGGCTCACGGGCAGGTGGTGGTCGTTACCAAGCGGGCCGCGGACGAGGCGGCCACGAGCTGGGCGCAGGGCGGGGTCGCCGCCGTGTTGTCGCCGGACGACTCGTTCGAAAAACATGCCGAGGATACGATCGTCGCGGGGGCCGGGCTCTGTCATGAGGTGGTCGTCGATCTGTGTGTGCGCGAAGCGCCCGACGCGGTGCGCTGGCTGGCTGATGTCGGCGCGCGCTTCTCCCGCGAACGCGACGACCAGGCTGCGTTCGATCTCGGCCGGGAAGGTGGCCACAGTGAGCGGCGCATCGTTCATTGCGGCGATATTTCTGGGCGCGAAATCGAGCGGGCACTGCTGGATGCCGTGCGCGCGTCACCGAACATCAGGCTGCTCGAATGGCACATGGGGGTCGATTTGATCACCCTGAGCAAGTTCGGTGGGCCGGACCAGTGCGTGGGCGCCTACGTTCTTGACGAGAAAAATGGGCGGGTGACGACGATTCTGTCGCGAGTCACGGTGCTCGCGACGGGCGGTGCCGGCAAGGTCTACCTCTACACCTCGAACCCGGACGTGGCGACGGGCGACGGCGTGGCCATGGCCCACCGTGCCGGGGCCGAGGTGGCCAATATGGAATTTTACCAGTTCCATCCGACGGTCCTGTTCGAGCCGCGCGCGAAGAGCTTCCTGGTGAGCGAGGCGCTGCGCGGGGAGGGAGCGGTGCTCCGTTCTCTCTCTGGCGATGCGTTTATGGCGCGCCATCACCCGCTCGCCGATCTGGCGCCTCGCGACGTGGTGGCGCGCGCCATCGACTACGAAATGAAACGCTCCGGGAGCGAACATGTGCTCTTGGATATCTCCGGACGCCCCGCGGATTTCGTGCGTGAGCGCTTCCCCAATATCCACGCCGAGTGCTTGCGTTTTGGTATCGACATGACCCGCGAGCCCATTCCGGTCGTGCCTGCAGCGCACTACATGTGCGGTGGCGTCACCTCCGATCTGCATGGTCGCACAACGCTGCCCGGGCTCTGGGCGATCGGCGAAACCGCCTGCACCGGCCTCCATGGCGCCAACCGTCTGGCGTCTAACTCGCTGCTTGAGGGCTTGGTGTTTGCCCGGCGCGCGGCGGAGCGGAGTGTCGGCGAGCTCGAGGGTCTGCGCGGGGCGCCGCATCCCAGCGTTCCGGAATGGCAGACTGGCTCGGCCGCACCCAGCGACGAGGCCGTGGTGGTTAGCCATAACTGGGATGAGCTGCGGCGCCTCATGTGGAACTACGTCGGCGTCGTGCGCAGTGATGCCCGCCTGAGACGGGCGGCGCGGCGCGTGGCCCTGCTGGAAGAGGAAATTCGTGAGTATTATTGGCGCCACCTGATCACACGGGACCTCCTGGAGCTGCGCAATATCGCTGGGGTCGCGCAGCTGATCATTGCGTCGGCGGCCAGCAGGCGCGAGAGCCGCGGCCTTCACTACACCATCGACCATCAGGACACGCGGCCTGAACTGGCTCAGGATACGGTGACGAAGCGCGGCGTCTTGCCCCACCTGCGCGGACGATGAGCGAGCCTCCGCGTTCGGCCACGCCGCTCCTCACCGCGCCCTCGGCGTTCGGTTGGTCGCTCGCTCTCACGGTCGGCTTGAACGCGGCAGGGTTGCTGATTGCCAAGCTCCTGGGCGCTTCGAGCTTCACGCTCTTGGCGCTCGCCGTCCTCGAGGTGGCGCTGTATGTGGGCGCCGCTTCCTACCTCGGTGGGCGCTACTTCGGCGGCCCGCCGAGCGAGGCGCTTGCGCTCGGTTCTGCGAGTTCGCTCCAGCTCGTGCTGGGCTGCTCGCTCGGCGTGGTCCTGCATGTACCAGCAGGGGCCTTGGACGCCTTGGTTGAGTTGCGCTTTCCCACCCCACGCGAGCGAATGCTGGAGCAGCTGGCCCAGCTGACGCCAGCGTCCCCGCAGCACGCGCTCATGCTGCTCGTGGCGGTTGCCGTACTGGCCCCATTTGCCGAGGAATTGTTCTTCCGCGGCGCGCTTTACACTGCGCTGGGTCGCAGCAGTTCGGCTTTGGTCGTGACAGGCGTTACCTCGCTAGCGTTTGTGCTTGCGCACCAGGAGCCGCGCACCTGGGCACCCCTCCTGCTGGTAGCGCTCGTGCTCTCGGAGCTGAGGCGCCAGTCCAGATCCCTCTGGCCAGGTTTCGCCTTGCATGCGGCCTTCAACGCGACAACCTTGGTCACGGTGTTCGCTACGCGTCCCGTCGAGCCGACCGCGCCTTCGCTGGTCTGGCCTTTGAGCTTGGCGGGCACTGCCCTGTGCCTGGCTGGGCTTTGGGTGTTCGGCCGTGTTTCACGCAAGCGGAGCCTCGTGGAGGGCGGGGCATGAAGGTCGCACTGTGCCTGCTCGGTGGCGGCGCGATGGGGGCCATGTTTCACATTGGTGCCGTCGCTGCGCTCGAGGATTCGGTTGAGGGCCTTTCTGCCAATTCCTTCGACCTCTTCCTCGGAAACTCTGCTGGGGCCAGCGTGGCCGCGGCCCTGTCCGGTGGCCTGCCGGCACAACGCATTTACCGGGCCTTCTTGGACCCAGCGGACGTCTACTTCGGCCTGGAGCGCGGGCACCTCCTGCGAGTGGACGTGGGCGAGTGGCGGCGTACGCTGTTTTCGGCGGCCTCCGCCGTCAGGCACGGCGCAAGCTCGCTCCTGGCGGGCAAGACGAGGGCGATGCCCGCCAAGCTGCTGCAGGAGCTCGACCGGCTGTTTGATTCTTTGCCTGCGGGCGTGTTTACGCTGGATGGATACGAACGCTTCCTCGAAGCGTTCTTCGTGCGCCGTGGCGTGCCGAACGCGTTTGCGGAAATGCCGAGGCGTCTACGGATCGTCGCCCACGACTTGGACTCGGGAGAGAGCCAGGCCTTCGGCTCCGCGGGGCTTGACGGTGTGTCCATCACGCGGGCCTGTATCGCGTCGATGGCCGTGCCGCCTCTCTTCTCACCGGTGCGGATCGGCAAGCGCCACTACATCAGTTCCGGAGCGGCCGAGGCTGAACAGCTCGAGCTGGCGGTGAGGGAGGGCGCCGACGTCTTGATCGTCGTTCGACCCATGGTTTCGCTGAGCGCACGCGCCGTGACGACCGAGCAGGGTGAGCCAGGCAGCCTGCGGGACAAGGGCATGATGTGGGTCCTAAACCAGGCGATGCGGATCGGGGTCCAGCGCAGCGTCGACGCCGCGGTGGCCCAGGTCAAACAGGCTCACGGAGTGGAAGTGCTGCTCATCCAGCCCAGCCCGGAGGACGGCATCCTCGCGATGTACAATCCGGCTAGCTACGACGCTCGGCGGAGGATGCTGGAGAACGCGTACCGTCAAACCCGCGCCTGCTTGGCGAGGGCCTTCAGCGAAGAACATCCGGCCGTGCGGCGCGCGGGCCTGATCGCTCGCGTCTCGCAGTCCGTGCTCCCGCCGAGGCCATGAGCTGCAGCGTCGCGAATTCCTTGTTCGCGCGTGCGCTGCCGGCGCTAGCGCTAGCGCTGCTGCTCGCGGTCGCGCCAGGCTGCAAGCAGCCGTATCGCGTGGGGGAGCACGTGCTCGTTGAGTGGGAGCAAGATCAGGCGCCATACTCCGCCTACATCATTGGGCGAGTCGGTAGCAGTCGCTACCGCGTCCACTTCGACGGGTACGACTCGCGTTGGGACGAGGACATGAGCCTCGATCGCATTCTTGGTCGCGTCGAGGGACCCGTGCAGGCGCCGCCACCGCCGAAGAAAGTTGCGCTGGCGGCCGGCAGGGCGTCACCCAAGGCGGCTGGCAGTGTAGGCGACGTCGCGGTGAGTCCCTACCATGAGGGCGATCGGATTCGGGTGAGTTGGCGCGGCGCCGTGTACTCCGCCAGCGTCGTCACCGTGGTCGCCAAGGATCGGTTCCTCGTTCACTACGAGGGCCACGAGAGCGCTTGGGACGAGGTCATCAGCATCGACCGCATCGTTGGTCGAAAGCCCTGAGGGCCCCCGCCCTGGCTACTCGCCAGGCATGTAGCCGAGGCTGCGCCAGGCTGAGAGCAGTCGTGACCTTTCTTCGGTCGCCGCAAGCTCTGGCGCTTCCTCGGCGAGCCGCTTGGCCAGGGCGAGCCAGCGGCTGGCGGGCTTGGCGTCGCCGAGCGCCAGATGGCACAGGCCCCGGTAGAGCGCGTACTGGAAGAGCTCGTCAGGCGCCAGCTGCGGGACAACCGAGCTGAGCACTCTGTACTGCTCCATAGCCTCCGGGTAGCGGGCCTCTCCAAAGCTGCTCCGAGCCTCGGCGAGCGGCGAGCTGCACGCGAGCAAGCTGTGGGTCAGCGGCACTATAAACGTGGCGAGCCAGCGCATGGCCCCGCTTCGGCCACCACCCGCCGCCGGTTGCGTGATAATCCATCAACATGCCTGACGACGAGAGAACAAGGCTGGCAGGGAACATTCGGCAGCAGCGCGAGTCCCTCGGTCTCACCCAGCAGGAGCTGTCCAATCGTTCGGGCGTGCCTCGTCCGACCTTGGCCCACCTTGAGTCAGGTCAAGGGAACCCGACGCTTTCGGTGCTGAGCCGGGTCGCGGCGGCCCTAGCCGTTGGGATTGAAGCCCTGGTTTCTCCGGCGAAGCCCAAGGTCCGTGTCATCCCGCGCAGTCAGCTGCCCGTCGAGGAACGGGCCGGCACGGAGCTGCGCACGCTGGGTACAGAGCTTGGACTGGGCTTTGAGCGCTGGGAAATCCCACGCGGTGCCCGTCTTGAGCGCGGGGCCGGCCGAAATGGCGAGCGCAGGGTCTTAGTCTGCGAATCCGGCGAGCTTTCCATCACTGTGGGCGGCGCGGAGCATCGCTTGCGGCCCGGGGATGTGGCGGTCATCGAGGTGGCGGTGCGCCCGTCGTTCGAGAGCCGGGGCCGTGGAAGTTCGATCGTTTATTCCGTCGCAGGCTGAGATCGAGCAGCGCGGCTTGCGTGGCAGGGCTTCTCGGGCTATCAGCGCGCGCTCCAATGTCCGAAGTACGCCGCGAAAATCTGCGCAACATCGCCATCATCGCTCACGTCGACCACGGCAAAACCACGCTCGTGGATGCCTTGTTGCGCCAAACCGGAGTCTTCCGCGACAACGAGGCAGTCACCGAACGGGTGATGGACTCCAACGACCTCGAACGCGAGCGCGGCATTACGATTCTAGCCAAGCACTGCAGCGTCAAGTTCAAGGGCATCACGATCAACATCATCGACACGCCCGGCCACGCCGACTTCGGTGGCGAGGTCGAGCGCACCTTGAAGATGGCCGACGGCGCCATCCTGCTGGTGGACGCCGCCGAAGGCCCGCTGCCGCAAACGCGCTTCGTGCTCAGCAAGGCGATTGAGCTTGGCCTGAGCATCCTGCTCGTCATCAACAAGATCGACCGGCACGACGCGCGCCCCGACGACGTTCTGAATGAGGTCTTCGACCTCTTCTGCGAGCTGGAGGCCAGCGACGAGCAGACCAACTTCGCTACCCTGTATGCCATCGGCAAGCAGGGAATCGCGAAACACAATCTCGAGGACGAGGGCAAGGATCTCTTGCCGCTGCTCGAGACCATCGTCGAGCGGGTGAAGGCCCCGGTGATGGACCTGGACGGACCGCTGCAGATCCTCGTTCACAACGTGGAGCACGACGAGTACGTCGGGCGACTGGCGATTGGTCGCATCAAGCGTGGCCGCGTCAAGATCGGCCAAACCGTCGCGCTGCTTGGCGAAAGCGCAACGGTCAACACGCGACTCTCCGCGGTCTACACGTTCGAAGGTCACAAGCGGATCAAGGTCGAATCGGCCGACTGCTGTGACATCGTGGCCGTGGCGGGCCTCGAGAACGTTCAGATCGGCGATACCCTGGCCGCGCCGGAGCGCCCGGAAGCGTTGCCCCGCATCTCGGTGGAAGAACCGACCATCAAGGTGCGCTTCGTGGTGAACTCCTCCCCGCTCGCCGGCAAGGTCGGAAAGTGGGTGACTTCGCGGCACCTGCGCGACCGCTTATTTCGTGAGGGGCAACGCAACCTGGCGCTGCGCGTCGAGGAAACGGCCGAGCCCGACACCTTCTTGGTCTTCGGTCGCGGCGAGCTGATGCTGGCCATCCTGGCTGAGACCATGCGCCGCGAGGGCTACGAATTCGCGCTGGGCATGCCGGAAGTGGTCGTGAAGGACGTCGACGGCGTAAAGAGCGAGCCTGTGGAGCTGGTCATCGTCGACGTACCGGACGCCTATGTGGGGGCGGTGACGACCCGACTGGGCGAGCGTCGCGGCCAGATGATGAAGATGCAGAACCTGGGCTTTGGCCGCACGCGCATGGAGTTCAAGGTCCCTTCGCGCGGCCTGATTGGGTTCCGTTCGTCATTCCTGACGGAGACCCGCGGGATGGGCCTACTGAACTCGTTGTTCGAGGGCTGGATGCCCTACGCCGGCCCGATGCTGCGACGCCCCAACGGCGCGATGGTGTCTGACCGTTCTGGGACAACCACACCCTACGCCTTGTTCCATCTGCTTCCCCGCGGCGTGCTGTTCATCGATCCAGGCACCGCCGTCTACCCGGGCATGATCATTGGCGAGCACAATCGTCCCAACGATCTCGATGTGAACTGTACTCGCGAGAAGAAGCTCACCAACATTCGCGCGGCTGGGCGCGACGAGAACGTGGTGCTGCCGCCGCCTCATTTCCACACCATCGACACCGGTATGGAATGGATCGACAAGGACGAGCTGCTTGAGGTCACCCCCGACGCCGTTCGCGCCAGGAAGCAGACCCTCGACAGTAACCGACGCCCTCGGCGCGACGGCGACTAGCCGTCAGGCTTCGTACAGCAGCCGCTCGGCCTCGGCGTCAGCCGCCTGACGGAGCCGCTGGTGAGCGATCAGCGTGAGCCAGGCCTCGACGCGTAGCAGGAGTGCTCGCGTCGTGGTCTTATCGAGCGCAGAGAGCGCTACGCTGTCGGGCTCGTTCAGAAGCGCGCCCTGGTCGCTGTCGCTCAGGCGATCTAGCTTGTTGTAGACTCGCAGCCGCGGCGTGTCGTCGAGCGAAAGCTCCCGCAAGATCTGGCCGGTCGCGGCCATGTGCTCCTGGTGCTCCGCATCGGAGGCGTCCACGACTTCCAGGAGCAGATCCGCGTCCGCCGCCTCCTCGAAAGTGGCGCGGAACGCTGCGAATAGGTCCTTGGGCATCTGCCGAATGAAGCCCACCGTGTCGGTCAGGATAACGTCACTGCCGCCAGGTAGAAACAGCTTGCGCGCTCGCGTGTCCAGCGTCGCGAACAGCCTGTCCTCGGCCAGAACGCCCGCGTCGGTCAGCGTGTTGAGCAAGGTACTCTTGCCGGCGTTGGTGTAGCCCACGATCGCCACCACGGGCAGCGCGCTGTCGGCGCGCTTTCGACGTCGCTCGGCGCGTTGTCGACCCAGCCCCTGTAGCTCCTTCTCCAGACGGTGCACGCGCTCGCGCGCCCGGCGCCGCCCAATCTCTAGCTTGGTCTCGCCAGGACCGCGGCCTCCGATACCCCCGGTGAGGCGGCTCAGTGAATCGTCCTTCTGGCCCAGCCGGGGCAGGGTGTACTTGAGCTGCGCGAGCTCCACTTGCAGCTTGCCATCGCGGCTCTCGGCGCGCTGCGCGAAGATGTCGAGGATGACCTGTGTGCGGTCGAGCACCTTGAGGTCGGTCCGGCTGGCAATGCCGTGGGCTTGAGCGGGGCTCAGATCGCAGTCAAAGATCAGGGTTTCGGCGCCGAGATCGATAGCCTGGGTGACCACATCCTCCAGCTTGCCGGCGCCGATCACGAAGCGCGGGTCGGGTTTTTCTCGGAGCTGGGTGACGTGAAGCGCCACGTCCACACCTGCGGTCTTGGCCAGGCTCTCCAGCTCCGCGAGGCTCGACTTGGCGCGTAGCGCCGCACCCGGCTTTCGTTTGTCGCCGACGTGAATCAGGATGGCGCGCCCGTCCTTGGCGGTGACTTCTCGCGTGCGAGCGTGTTGCGCGAACTCAGCCTCGAGCGCCGCAATCAGCTCACCGAAGTGGGGCTGCGGCTGCCCGTAGGGGAAGGGTCCTGCTACCGCGTAGGGCGCGCCTGTGCCCTCGAACTGGGGCGTATTGTAGGCCCAGGTGATGCGCTGCGGCTCGCCTTGCGGGCTCAGCAGGATGGCGGCCACGAGGTCGAGCCGCAGGCGAGTGAGGTCGGTGAAGTCATCGCGAGTGAGCGGTTCGTTGAACAGGTGAGTGTGCACGAGGCGCAGGGCGCGGAAGCGACCCTCTGCAGCGCGCAGCCGCCCAATGTCGGGCAGCATCAGGCCGGTGGCGTGCCCCACCACGACGTAGTCCACCTCCCCCGAGCGGTGCACCAGGGCGCCGACCTGACGTTTGGTCTCACGCGAGGCATCGGCCAGGGAACGGACGAGCTCGGGCGTCGCGATTTTGTCGCCGGGCACGCGTCGCCGGTAGATGCGCTCAAGCGCGCGAATAGCACTGGCGCTCAACCCGGTCGTGTTTCCGTACAGCTCTGGCATTCAGTGAGTGGACGCTGACAAGCTAGCTTTTGTTGCTACTCGCGACAACCGAAGCGTCCCGGCGAGCCCATTTGGCCCGGAGTCGTGGGGCCGGTCGCTGCAGCGTTCCGCGGCCGTTGCGCAGCCGAAAACGGATCGGCATAGTGGCGCCCGTGGCCCTGCTAACCCCGATTTCTCTCACTGAAGCTCAAAGCCTGGGCGGCGAGTTTGGCATCGAAGTGAGCGCCATCGAGGCGCTCGCCGCGGGTTCGGTGAATTCGAACTTTGCGCTCAGCGCGGCTGACGGTACGCGCTACTTCGGGCGGCTGTACGAGGAGCAGGACCGCGAGGGCGCGCTGGCCGAGCTTGCGTTGGTGGCGGCGCTCGCTGCCGCCGGCGTGCCGCTGGTGGAGGGTCTGAGGCGGGGCGAGCTTGTGGTCACAGAGCACGCGGGTAAGCCTTTTGCACTGTTCCCCTGGCTCGACGGGGAAATCCTGTGCCAGGGCCGCGTGACAGCCCAGGCCTGCTTCAAGCTGGGAGAAGCCCTGGCCCGTCTACACCTGGCCAGTCCCCGGGCGACTCGGCCGAGCGCCGGGCGCTTTCGCCTTCAAGACCTGCGCGAGCGGCTCGCTCGGATCGAAGCCACCGGGGGCTCGGAGTATGGCGCCGACGTGGCGCGCATCCGCGAGCGGCTCAGTCATTACGAGGCTGAGCGAGCGCGGCTGTCGCCCGCCTGCGGGGTGATTCACTCGGATCTGTTTCGCGACAACGTGCTCTGGCGCCAGG
>JANNWK010001247.1:0-2188 GCA_031408355.1 Myxococcales bacterium | reverse complement strand
GACGGCGAGCCCGACACGTGCGCGGACCCGAATCCTGCCACGCCCGAGGGCAAGGCTGCGGCGCAGGCGCTCTCTATCAAGGCCGTGCAGGATGCGTACGCCGCCAAGATCGGCGTATTCGTGATGGCCGTCGCCAAGGACATTGCTCCGGAGCACGTGCAGGCGCTGGCCAATGCGGGGGCCGGCAAGCAGCCCGCAGCTGCCGGGCTCGAGGCCGCGCGCTACTACGTGGCCGCCGATAGTCCCGCCGAACTCTCGGCGCAGCTGAAGGGGATCTTGGCGGGCGTGCGGACCTGCACCTTCACGCTCTCGGGCAGGGTCGCGGAGGGTCGCGCGGCGGACGGCAGCATCGTGCTCGACGGCGCACCGCTCGGCTTCAACGAGCCTAACGGCTACCGCCTCAACAGCCCGAGCGAACTCGAAATCCTTGGGACCGCTTGCGAGGCTATCAAGGCCGACAGCCAAGCGCTCTCAGTGAGCTTCCCGTGCGGTTCGTTCGAACCGAAGTGAGCCGACGGAGTCGATTCAACGCTGCTGCCGGCCCTGCTGACCGACGCCCAGTCGCCGCATCATGGCTCGCACGGTACCGGCTGGATCGCGCGCCGAGCCGCGTCCGACTTCGCCCAGGAGTTGCGCGGCAATCGCCGGCCGACCGTTGGCGCGGCGCAAGGCTTCAATCAGCGCTGTTCGCTCGAGGACCTCGAGCTCCTGCCGCAGATTCATACGCCGGGCGTCGAAGCGCTGGGCGATGCGCGCCTCGTCAACCAGGGACGCGTTCGCTTCTGAGCCGACGGGACGCTCCAAGATGCGCCGTGGCAAGTCTGATAGCAGCAGCTCTTCCCCGCTTCTCTTCCGGAGCAGGCTCGCGAAGATGACATTGCGGAGCTCGCGCAAGTTGCCGGGCCAGCGATACTCTGCGAGCGCCAGGAGCGCACGCTCGGACACCACCTGTACCTGCGCTTGCCCGGCTACTGGGGGCTCATCCACGTAGAAGCGAGCCATGAAATGCCTGGCCAACGCTGGCAGGTCTTCGCGGCGGTCGCGCAGCGGGGGCAAACGTACGTTCAAGATCGCGAGCCGCTCGTACAAGTCCTGACCAAACTGGCCGCGAGCGATCAAGAGGTCGAGGTCGCGATTCGTCGCGGCCACGATGCGAAAGTCCACGCGATGCCAGTCGTTCTGACCCAATCGCGATACCACCCGATCCTCCAAGACACGCAGCAGCTTGGTCTGCAGGGTCGGCGGGGTCTCGTCGATTTCGTCGAGGAAGACGGTGCCCCCCTCGGCTGCCCGTAGTTGCCCCTCGTAGTCGCGTACCGCTCCCGAGAAGGCTCCCCGCAAGTAGCCGAATAGCTCAGCCTCGATCAGCTCATTCGGAATTGCGGCGCAATTGATCGGGACGAACGTTTTGGCGCGACGCGTGGACCAGCTATGCACGAGGCGCGCCGCCAGGTCCTTGCCGGTTCCCGTTTCGCCGGTCAGCAGCACGGGCATCGATGTCCCGGCGGCACGTAGTACCTCTCGCAGGACCCGCTGCGAAGCCGCGCCGTTGGCGATGAAGCCCGGGCACTCGGGTAGCGAGGGCTCCGCCACACTTGCTTCGTGCGCACGCGCGCTAAGCCTCGCAACCAATCGCGCATCGTCGGCTCCGATGACGTCGAGCGCCCCCAGCAAGACGGCCTGGGTTTCGCCCTCCGGCTTCGGAGTCGTTGCAGGGACCCAGATCCAAGGACCTTGGGTGGGTGGCCTGGGCAGGGCGGCGGCGTTCGTGCGCACGACCGTCAACGCTGGCGCGCGCGCGCCGCCGGGCTTCCTGAGCACAACGCCGGCGGCTTCCAGCTCCGAAACCCAGGCCTCCCGTGGCCCGGGCCCACGCCAATCCAGTTCAATCAACGGGCGCATTATATTACGCCATGAGTTAATACAATGTGCTCCGGTCGGGTTCTGGGGTGAGTAAAATCAAGCACTTAGCACTTGGCGCGGCCCATGCTGAAGGGGGATCCTGAAAAGGAGTCTCATGTCCACGAGCTCAACTGGTTCCCTGGTTTTCAATGGTTGGTCGGTCATTTGCGTCGTCGTCGCCCTGCTCCTGTTCATGCTTTGGCTGGGCGGGCGCGTCATCTCGGAAAGTGAATCGGGCCTCGTCATCAAGCGCTTTGGTCCGGAGCTTCCGGCTGGGCGCATCGTC
>JANNWK010001246.1:0-3881 GCA_031408355.1 Myxococcales bacterium | reverse complement strand
CTGCTTGGGCAAACTTCGGACGCCTGCGGCCGGCTGCGTCAGGAAGTAGCCCGCGTGGTGGTCGGTCAGGACGGCGTCGTTGACCACCTCATCGTTGCACTCTTGACGCGTGGGCACGCTTTGCTCGTCGGCGTGCCCGGCCTGGCCAAAACGCTGCTAGTCGCGAGCCTATCAAGAGCCTTGGACCTGAGCTTTGGGCGCGTACAATTTACGCCGGATCTGTTGCCCGCGGACATCACCGGCACGGATGTGCTCAGTCAAGCCGACAACCGTCGTGAGCTGAACTTTCTGCCGGGGCCTATTTTCAAGAACCTGGTCCTGGCTGATGAAATCAATCGCACGCCTCCAAAAACGCAGGCTGCGTTGCTCCAGGCGATGCAGGAGCGCGCGGTAACAGTGGGCGGGGCGACCCATCCGTTGCCAGATCCCTTTCAGGTGTTCGCGACCCGCAACCCAATCGAACAGGAGGGAACGTACGCGCTGCCGGAAGCTCAGCTTGATCGTTTCTTGCTCGAGGTACACGTCGATTATCCGAGCGAGGAGGAGGAACAGAGGATCGCGCGTCGTACCACCGCCGGCGCCTTGCCTGAGATCGCGCGGGTGCTGTCGGCCGACGAACTCAGGATGCTGCAGGCCTTTATTCCGCGCATTCCCGTCACCGACGCTGCAGTAGCGCTAGCCGTGCGGCTTGCGCGCAGCTCGCGCCCCGGTGAGTCGGGCCTCCCAGAGGTCAAGAGTTACGTTCGCTTCGGTGCCGGGCCGCGCGGCAGCCAGGCCCTGGTGCTGGCGGCGAAGGCGCACGCTGCGATGCGCGGCGAGGCGGCGGCGGACGTCGAGGACGTGCTGGCGTTGGCGGTGCCGGCGCTTCGGCACCGTCTAGTGCTCTCCTATCGGGCTGAGGTTGACGGCGTGAAGGATGTCGATGTGGTTGCTGCCTTGATCAAGGCGGTGCGGGCGTGAGCGCTGCCCCGGATCTGATAGCCCAGATCAAGCAGGCGCTCATCGAAGAGTTGGATCTGCGCGGCAAGTCCGCCGCTGATATTGACGACGCTGCTCCCCTATTTGGAGAAGGCCTGGGTCTGGACTCGCTGGATGCCCTCCAGTTGGCGATGGCCATCGAGGAACGCTTCGGGATCCAGGTGCCCGAAGGTGAAGGAGGTCGCGACGTCTTCAGTTCCGTGCAAGCAATTGCAGCGTTTATTGCGCGCGAACGTCAGCACGTCGCGGATGGTGGAGAGGGCGGGTAGGCGCTGGTGAACGCTCCGCGCGTCGCCGTTACGGGCGTCGGAATCGTCTCTGCGCTGGGGTTATCTGCGACCGAGACGTTTCGAGCACTCATGGCGGGGGAGCGCGGACTTGTGCCGCTTTCCCTGTTCGATCCAGGTGCAGTTCGCGCAAGCCTCGTGGGTGAGGTGCGTGGCTTGGATGTCAAGGACGTGACTCGCGCGAGTGAGCGTTCCGAGCTTTCGCGCACGGACGCCATGGCGGTCCTGGCGGCGCGGGAGGCTGTGAAGCATGCGCGGATACCCCCTGGGCGTCGGCTCGGCGTGGCGATGGGCGGCACGACGGGCGGAATGTTCGAGACGGAGACCTTCCTTTCGAGCCCTTCGCTCGCCAGTCTGCCGCCAGAGCGGGCACGGCAGCTGCTCGCGTATCCCTTGTCAGCCAGTTTGGGACGAGTCGTGGAGGCCGTCGGCGGAGCCGTGGTTTCGCGCAGCATTTGCAGCGCTTGCTCCGGCGGTGCGATCGCCCTGGTTCAGGCGCTTGCTTGGCTGCGCAGCGGCACCGTCGACTTCGCGTTGGCGGGCGGCGCCGACGGTCTCTGCCGGCTCACCGTGCTCGGCTTCAACGCGCTGGGCGCAGTGGATCCGCTGGCGTGTCGGCCGTTCGACGTGGAGCGGGCGGGGCTGAACCTGGGTGAGGGGGCGGCGTTGCTCTGTTTGGAGCGGGAGGAATCAGCGGTGCGACGCGGCGCCGAGGTGTTGGCGTGGCTCGATGGTTTTGCGGTTGGCGCCGAAGCCCACCACATCACCCATCCTGAGCCGAGCGGTGCGCGCGCCGGCACGCTCATGCGCGAGGCGCTACAGCGAGCTGGGATGTCCGTTACGGGGTTGTCGTACGTGAACGCCCACGGCACCGGGACCCAGAAAAATGATGCCATGGAGGCCCTTGCGCTCAGCGACCTGCTGGGCGAATCAGCTGACAATACCTACGTTTCGTCGTGTAAGGCGCAGCTCGGGCACGCGCTCGGGGCGGCTGGAGCGATTGAGGCGGCCATCACGGTACTCGCGCTGTCGCGAGGGGCTGTCCCGCCCACGGTCGGCCTCAGGAACCCGGAGTTTCCGGGCCTTCGGCACGTGCGTGGGCCGGGCGTGCGCGCCGCGCTCACCAGCGCGCTGTCCAATTCCTTCGGCTTTGGCGGCAGGAGCTGTGTGTTGGCGTTCGCTGGTTCAGACACGTCCGCTCCCTCACAGACGCTGGGCGTGGGGAACCCGGTGATCACCTTCGCAACGACGCAGAACTCGACAGAGGTCTGCGAGGTTGCGGTGGGGACGGGCGGGCATCCCGAGAGTTGGTCCCACTCGGCTCCCCCGGAGCCAGACGCGGAGCTGTCGCCCGAGCGCTCGCGTCGCTTCGACCGTGGCTCAGCCTTCGTGGCTGCCGCCGCTGAACGTGCACTGCGGCGGACGAGCGCGAGTGCCGAAGGCACCGGCCTCATCCTCGGCGTCGCCTTCGGCACCGTTGACCGCACCATGGCGTTTTTGGCACGGGCTAGAGAGCGAGGTCCGCGTCACGCGAGCCCTGCGGAGTTTCCTCACCTCGTGCCCTCTGCGGCCGCGGGTAACGCCTCGATTTATGCGGGTCTTCGCGGCCCCGTTTTTGTCGTGAGCGATCTGGGTCACAGCGGCGAAGCGGCCTTGGCAGCTGCTTGCGACCTTATCGCTGTGGGGGCGACGCCGTGCTTGCTTGCCGGCGCGATCGCTCCGCGTGATCGGATTGTGGACGGGGTCTTGGGTCCGCTGCTGGGCCCACCAGGCGAGGCCTTCGGGCGTGGAGAGGGCGCGGCCTTTCTGCTGCTCGAGGCGCCTGTCACGGCACGGGCTCGCGGTGCCCGAGCGTTGGCGGAGGTCCTTGGCCGCTACGCGGGCTCGGTGGCTGGCGAGCCTTCGCTGCTCGGGATCCCAACACCAGTCACCGGTCAACGGCACCACGTGCTTCTAGCTGCGGTAGCTCGGGAAGTTCGAGATTGTCTGGCGCGGTCGGAGTGGCGAACCTGCGAAGTGACGGATGTGGGCTCCGCCTCCGGCGAGCACGAAGCGCTCGGCGCTCTAGCCCTCGCCACCGCCGTCAGCATGCTCGCTGCGCCAGGCGGAGCCCCGCCGCGTCCCGACCGCGTGCTGGTGCTTTCGGGCGGACCACTCGGATATTGGGCCGTGCTGTTGGGGCCGGCCGGCTCTGCCGCGGCGTAGGATCGCCATGGGTCGCGCAGCCATCCTCGCCAGTGGCACGGCTTCGGCCCTGGGTGTTGGGGAGAGCGCCTACGCAGTCGGTGCCCCGGGCGACACACCACGAACGGCGCTGTCGCAAGGTCGCTCAGGGGGCCTCTTCGGACGCGTGAGCGGCTGCGATGCCGCCGGACCAACACGTCCAGAAGCCATGCTTGCGCTCGGCCTGCTCCAGTTGGTGCAGCGGCTTGACATCGTCGAACCCGATTGGCGAAAACTTAAGCTGGCCGTCGTTATCGGCACCTCGAGCGGGGGGCTTTCGGCGTTGGAGCGCTGGCTTTCGGGTGCCGACCTTGAGCACCAAGCATCGGGAGGGCAGTGGCTTCGCCACGCCGCCTATTTTTCGCCACTGTCGGGCGTGGGCGGTTTGCTGGG
>JANNWK010001245.1:0-2031 GCA_031408355.1 Myxococcales bacterium | reverse complement strand
GATGCGGGCGACGTCGCCGTCGGGCGATGCCGATTTCGTCGGCGAGGCGACGGCGTTGATCCTGCGTCAGCGAAGCGCGAATGGCTTCCCAATCAACGACCTGGGCTTTATCCAACGCTGCGCGCGCGAGCGGAATGGTCTCATCACCGTCGAACAGCTCGTCGAGCTGACCGAGCGCCTTCTGTGCTTCCGGCAGACGGTTCTCGACCTGCAGCAGGCACACCGCGTGGCGGTAGTAGCGAGCGGCCTGACGCGGGTCGTCGACCGCAGCGTAGAGATCAGCGAGCTGCAGCACGAGATCGGCGTTGCGTAGATTGCTCGCCACCAAGCGCTGGAGCAGTTCGATGGCCTTCTCGAACTCGGCGTGTTCGAGCAGTTGTTCCAGCAGTTCACGGCCGTTGGCCATCTCGCCTGCGTGGTCGCCGATACGACGCAGCAATTCCACCAGTTCGGCACGCGCCTCAAAACCCGGCTGTCCGACGAAGGCAACACGACGTCGGGCATAAGTCAGGGCCAAGCCCTGATTGTTACCACGCACCGCGCAGCGCACCACGTCGCGCTGGAAGCGCTCGGTCTCCGGATCTCTGAGTTGTTCGGCAGCCTCAGCGATCTGGATGCGCACAACCAAGTCATCAGGACGCAGGCGGCGCAATTGGATCAGCAACGAGCGGGCCGCATCAAGCTGCCCAGAGCCAAGCGCCAGATCGGCCCCGGCGCGGAAGGCTGCCATCGCGGTGGTCGGATCACCTTCGCGACTGGCGACCTGCGCCTGACGGATGCGCAGCGGCAAATACGACGGAGCGGCATCGATACCCGCAGCGACCAACGTGCGCGCATCTTTGAGCGCACCAAGAATGATGGCGGCATCGGTAGCGGCGACCCAGGCCTCGCCCGCAGCGGTGTCTTGACCGAGCTTGGTGCGGACCTTGGCCAATTGCGTCAGCACATCGACTTGATTGCCGCCGAGTTCGACGATGCGTTCTAGGGTGCTGGCGAGTGCACCCAAATTGCCCGCGCGCTCCTGTGAGGTGGCGATGTGGCGCAGTTGCTGAGTCGCGCCTTCACGATCGCGCCGCCGTTCGTAGGCCTTGGCCAGCCAGTCGTGGGCGGGAGTGTCCCCAGGGGCCAGACGCGCGAGCAATTCGTAGACCGCGACCAGAGCGTCCTCATGCGCCGCGCTCTCAGCAGCATCCTGATGTTTGAGGTTGGCGCGCAGGATTTCGATCGCCTCGTCTTCGCGCCCCAAGCCAGAAAGCAGTTCGGCGCATTCGCGCGCGTATTCACAGCGTTGCGGCACGATGCCGAGCAGTTGGCGCCAAGCGCCGACGGCTTCTTCATTGCGACCGCCGTACTGCGCGGCATGCGCTGCCAGTTCGAGTTGGAGCGCTGCTTGTTCCGGGTCGCCTTCGGCCGCAGCCAGCCGCGCGAGGATCATCGACGAACCAACCGGATCGACGCCCAGCTCTTGCGCCTGACGCACGGCCTTGGCTGCCTGATCCAGATCGCCACGTTCCTCAAACAGCGTGGCCAGATCCATCAGGATGAGTACGGAATCCTCTTTTTCATCGAGCTGAGTGTAGATCGCCAACAGGTGGGTGAGCGGTGCTTCGCGGTTGGAACCAAGTCGGAGTGCATTGCGCAACGCGATAACCGCGCTGCTAGTATCGGTCAGTTGCACGCCAGCGGTGAGATAACTTTCGGCCGCCGCTTCGTTCTCACCAAATCGCTCAGCCAGTTCGCCGAGGTGCAAGTGGATGCGCGCGCTATCGACGCCGAGCGCCAGCGCGCGGCGGTAAAGGCCGTAAGCTTCACGATGACGACTGTGGGCGTGCGCCGCGTCGGCATGCACCACCAGTTCCGTGGAACTGGCCGGGCGCACCAAGCCGATGCGCCGCAGGTGCGCCAGCGCGGTGGTCGCGCGAAACGGCGCGAGCAGTGAGCGCTCAAACAAACTGACGGCGATCATACCCTCGCGCCAACCGTGCAGAATGCGCACCGCATCGGTCGGCAGATCGCCTGGGACTTCACGAC
>JANNWK010001244.1:0-2712 GCA_031408355.1 Myxococcales bacterium | reverse complement strand
TTCTTGATGAAGAGCTGCGTGGCTTGCAGCATGGAACTCTGCAGAGCCGGGCTCCAGCTCGGAAACATGGCCGGGCTCTTTTCAACCACCAGGACGAGGTCGGAGCGAGAGAACTCGTTAAAAAATATGGCCATGCGCTCGACCGCGCTTGGGTCATTCAGCAGCGGTGCAGCGGCTGTTTTCAGGCCATCGGCGGTGTCCAGCTGGCCTGCCGCAGCGGCCGTGAGCAGAGCGTCGCTCGGGGGGCTCCCGGTCAGCAGGTAAGCCAAGCGCGTCGCCATCGACGAGCCTTCGTACTTGAGGCGCCCGTTACTAGCGTCGAGCTTGTTGATCTCGACGCGATACAAGAAATAGGGAGACTGCAGCAGCCCGGAGACGACCGCCGCCAGGCCGTGCTCTGCGCTGGTCGCCAGCACGGCTGCGTCTTGACCCACCTTCAGCCACTGCTGAACCTCCGCGGCCGTGAGGTCGCGCCGGAAGGCGCGCTTGCCAAACGTTTGAATGAAGCTAGCGACGCAAGCGTCGCACACATCGGCTTTCGGTTGGCAGCCCACGAGCGCTTGCCAGCGGGCCGCGTCCGCAAAGACCTCTGCCACGGCCGCACGACTCGCCTTCTCGTATTGCTCCACGGTCGTCGGGTTGAGTGTTATCTCCGCGCCGCCGATGGAGGTGTAGCCCGCTATGAACGTATCCGGGGGCAGGTCGAGCTGCTGGGCGAGCGACCCCAACAAATGCGTGAGCGAATTCCTGTATTCGGATTGGGTGAGGATCCTCAACTTCGGACCGCCCTTGCTCAGGTCCACTATTCCCGCGCCGCCGCTAGAGCCGGCGCCCCCGCCCGCGCTGGCGCCTCCACTGGTCTGGCCCACGGGCCCTCCTCCGTCGGCCGCGCTGCAGGCGAGCGAGCCACTGGCGAGCAGCAGTGCCAGACCAAAAACCTTGGGGTTGAGAGCTAGGTTCATGAACATCCTCGTCGGGCCTCAGAGCAGCGTTAGCCTTGAAGATTATTATGTACTATGGGCCACGTTTGGTCTTGGAGCCCGTCCGCAAAGACATGGACGATCCGCGCGTCGCCGGTCGCCGTGGTCTCACGAAAGCCCAAGCAATCAGCGGATCGGTTGCGGGGTATGGCGCACACCTACACCTGGCCCAGATGGGTTGGCGACCGAGGGAGTTGAGCTCGGTCGGGATCGAAACGCCGGGCGCGGGCGGCGGCTCGGATTGCCGCACGTGGACTAAAAGGTCACGTCGACGCTCAGCGCATTCGCGCCGGGGCTGGCGGCCTGGGCAGGCAGCGTTTGTACGCCTTCGCTCAACGAGTCGCGGGTGACACGCACGGTGTAGCTGCCCGGCTTGAAGACGTGCGGTGCGAACTCGGAACCCGTGACTCGTAACGTGTAGACGACCTCCTGCGTGCTTTCGTCGACCAACTGGACAACAGGGTCGGCGATATTGAACTTCAGCGTCGGCAGGAAGTGGGAAGCCGTGCGCCCGTAGTTCGAGGTCTGGTGGATGGTCTGCGTGACCCAGCTGTCTGGGGTTTGTTGCCCCTTGGGAATGGCCTGTCCCCGCGCAATAAAGTGGGGGGTGATGGTGCGCGTCTTCTTGTTGAAGACGACATAGCCCACGCCTTCGACTTCGCCTTGGGCATGCGCCCAAACGGTCATGTGGTTGTTGAAACCGTCGAAGAATCGACCGTGATACGTGGGGTGTTTTCCCGCAGGCCAGCCTGTTGGTTCCCCCCTACGCAGGCGGCCCAGCTTGTCCGGCCACCACTGGCGCCCATAAACGGAATTGATCGAAGGTACGATGTAGACGTAGCCGGCGTCTTCCCAGTCATCGGCGCCGTAGTGCACGAGCCCACCCAGGTGTTGATCGCCGGCCAAATGAAACGCAAACCCTTTACGCATCAAGCGGACCGCCAAATCACGTCCGCTTTTTGGCCAGCCGTTGGCGTCGAGGTCAGCCTCCAGCGCGAGCGCTTCCTTGCCATGATGGGTCGAGAAACCGACGAACGGCGTCTGCGAAAGGACGACCTTCAGTTTCGCGCCCTGGCTCCAGTCTTCCGTCCATTTCTCTAGGAACGCTTCCTGACGAGAACCCAGCAACTCGGCGGCTTCCTCGCTAAAAGCAGCCGGCAATGCGCTTGCGCCCTTGGCGAGGTGATCCCAGCGGCCCGCGAACGCGTGCGCAAAGTCAGTTCGGAAGTTCGGATTCACGCGCGTGAGGACTTCCTGCGGACCTTCTTTGAACTTGCGATCCTCTAGAATGGCGAAGCTGATGCCTCCCCAGTTCAGCGCTGTGTAGTAGACGTTCAACGCGAGCGGGTCATCCGCAACAGCCACAGGGGCCCCGTGATTCAAGCCATCGCCGTAGTCCGGGGCATCGGGCAACACCGCGCTCTGCGAGACTTGCGACACGTTGATGTAGGCGTTGCTCTTGTGAAATCCGCCTGAGTCACCTGCTTCATCGCTCGCGTGTCGGTTCGTGCTCGCAGCCTCCGTGTCCACCGAGCCCCACAGGTTCGCTTGCCCGGAGTCGTGGTCGTCGGTGACCGAAACCGTGGGCACATCGCGCATCAGAGCCTTGAACTGGCGCCCGAAGCTGCGCCACTCGTTGAAGTGATCGGTGTGACCGTAAACTTGGTCGCCGGCGAGGAACAACAGATCGGGTTCGCGAGCGAGCAGGGTTTCGACGGACTTGATGGTCTGG
>JANNWK010001243.1:0-5777 GCA_031408355.1 Myxococcales bacterium | reverse complement strand
CGGGAGGCAAACCATCACAGAAAATGAGAATTCACCCCGAACAGGAAGGCCCCGTTCGCCGGGGGCGCGAGCCAAACCTCACGCGGGCCCAACCTCGCGGAATTGCGAACCAGATTGACCATAACTTCAAGCCGCAGGGATAGCGAGAACGAAGGCCCAAGCGGCGCCGCAAGCTCGACCCGAGGCCCCAGGCCCGCGTACAGGCCGGAGCTCGCGCCAGGGTCGGAGATCTCCGACGCTTGTAGCCGCTGCAGGCCGAACAAACCAACCAAACACAACCCCAACGGCTCCCGACGAACGCAGCCCGTAACGCCAGGGCTGACAAGCATGCCTCCCACCACGCCCCTCGGCTCGACGGCCACGCCCAGCGACCGAAGGACCCTCCCCTCCAACGCCAGCGAAGCCGTGGGCCAACGTACGCCGACAAGCGCCAGCGCGCCCAGCGCAACACCGGGCACCACCCCGAGGCCGCCCACAACCGCGAGTCCCGTAAAGGCGCCGGGAGGCTGATTCTGGCGCGAGCGAGAGATCCCAGGTCTCTTGGCTTCGCTCGATCTGGGTCGCGCCTGCGCTGGGCGCGCTGCCACGCTCGGTTCGGGCCGTTTGGGTCGCTCCGCGCGCTCCGGATCGATCGCCAAGCTGATGGAAAGCGCCATCGCCCGCAGCAGCTCTCCGCAGCGCTCGCCGTTGGCCTTGAGGTCTCGGCGTCCGCTTGAACGCCCCTCGCGATCGATGAGCTCGACGGTTCCAAGAAATCCCTGCTCGACGGCGTCGACCCGCGCGATAACGACGGGGCTGGCCTGCGGACTGAAGGGATCGTAGCCAAGCCGCGCCAGAACCGAGAGTCGCAGCGCGACTTCCGACGGACATTCGTCGGTGCCCTCGCCCCGCACGTAGACCAACCGGGCCCGCTCCTCGGCCCCCGCCGCTGGCGAAAAGCAGAGCCACGCGAGCGACGCAGACAGCCCGCACCAGTGTCCACGCCGCAGCCTTCGCTCCACGCGGTCGACCCTAGCGCGATTTCTGAAACCGCGGGCCGCTCAAGTGCCGGCTCACCCCTAGAACAACCACCCGACGGTCCAGCCGAAGCGATACACAGCGCGCGTCCAGGGCGCGAGGCGGCCGGCGGCGTCGAAGTCCGTGCGCGAGCCGACGCCGAAGCTCGGCGTGGTCTCGAAGTGACCGAGCGTAAAGCGCCAGCCGAACGAGCCCACCAGCGAAAGCCCGGGGTTGCCGCCCAGCCACTGGCCGCGGCTTTCGCTCGTCATCATCAGGAATGAAGCGTCCACACGTGGAGAAACGAACGGCCCCGTCATGGCGTCTCGGCCGAGCTGTTTCGACCACTTCGGGGCCCAAAGCCAGTAGCGGGGTTCGATACCCACGCTCGTCACCCAAGATGAGTAATCGGCGTCGCTGCTGGAGCGGAACCCCATACCGAACGCCATGCTCCAGCGACGCGGCATGAGGTGCCGCTCGTACTGCACCGCGAGCCCGCTGGCAGCCAACGACAAGGGGTGCAGGCTGAGCGCGTTGCGCGGCCCCGCTTCGTCGGCGGCCCGCGCGCTCAGCGCAGGGCTGCTGAGCCAGGCGAACGTGGCCAGGAACGCGACCCCCCTCATGGCCACCCGAGCGTGCGCTCAAGAAAGTCGCTCATCGCCGTCCAGCCCTCGGGCGTCATGTCGGCGACCTCGAGGTCAATGGCCCCAACGTTCTCGTCCGGGTTGAGCAGGTGACCGCCGCCGTTCACCAGCAAGAGTTCAGCCTGATTGCCCGCCCCGCGCATGGAGTCGCGCATGCGCTCGAGCACGCCCCTGTCGGCAAGCCAGTCGGCGCCGCCCGTGATCATCAGGAGCGGGGGCTTGCCGGGCGCGACGTGAAACACTGGCGAGGCCGTGCGGTAGTTCTCCGGCACTTCGGTCTCGCTGCCGCCCAAGAAATCCTCGATCCACTGGTGGTCCCGGCCTCGAAGCTCCTGCGCGCCCGCTGAACTGATGACCGCGTTCGGCAGGCCGGTGCCGCCCGCGTCGCAGTCGGGGACATGCTCGGGCAAGTCAGCCGCAAGTCCCACCAGCGACGCCAAGTGACCGCCGGCGGAGTAGCCGGTGACGGCCACGCGCTCGGGATCGATGCCGTACTCGTCGGCGTGCGCGCGCAGGAAGGCCAGAGCGCACACGCAGTCCTGAACGGCGCGTGGATAGACGCCGGCCGCGCCGAGCCGGTAGTTGATGGAAGCGGCGACCCAGCCAGAGCGCGCCATGCGCACGGCCGCGTCGTGATAGGCGTCCTTCGACCCCATGCGCCACGCGCCGCCATGGATCATCAAGATCGCTGGGCGCTTCGGCTGCGTGCCCGCCGGCAGGTAGAGATCCAGGGTCGTCGCCGCGCCGAAGCGGTCGTCGTAAGCCACACCCAGCAGCTCGTCGGGCGCGCTACAGCCAAGGCACCATGAGGCGGCGAGCACAGCCAGGGCGATGAAACGCACGCCACAGCTTATGCGAAGGCCGTGCCAGGCTGGGCAAAACCTGCGAGACCGCAAAGCGCCTGGCCGCAGCGGTGACGTCGGCCCCACCTTCGGCCTGGTCCTCTCGCCCGTTCACGCGGGGCGCCGGGAAGTTCACGCTGGAATGGCGAGGAGCGAGGGGGGCGCGTGAGTTCGCACGCGCCCTACTCGGTCCGCCAACTCGGTGAGCTTCGCAGCCAGAAGATCCCTATTGACCATGATCGAGTCCACGCTCAGCCACGCGCCGGAGCCACGCATCGCGCATGCGGTGATACCAAGGTCGGTCGGTCTCAAGCTCAGCGAGCGATCGGGCACGCCACGCAGCGCCCAAACCGGGCCGTGATTCGTGGACCACCAGGGCATCTTGGACTAGGGCCTCTAGCAGCGGAATCGTGGCGTCCCCCAGCGAAACCAGATCGACCTCGGCTCCGAGTTCGACGGAAAGGGCGCCCGCCAGCGCCAGCAGATCCACACCAGGCGCGTCCACGGCCAGATCGATGTCCGACTCCGGGCTCGATCTTCCCGTCGCGCGGGACCCGAACAGCAGGGCGAGCCTGACGCGCTCCCGCCCTGTCAGGGCAAGCGTGAGCCTCGCGGTCAGCTCAAGAGTCCCGTCAGCGCTCATGGTGCGCTACACACTAGCATGACCGAAGGCATCGGATGAGCGCCATCGAGATCCTCTATCGCGATGAGCACTTGGTGGCGGTGAACAAACCTTCCGGCTTGGCCGTGCATCGTGGCTGGGCCAACGACGACGCCTACGCCATGACGGAGGTCCGGGACCTATTGGGCCACTGGGTCTATCCGGTGCACCGGCTGGATCGCGGCGCCAGCGGCGTGTTGCTGTTCGGCTTGTCGCCAGAAGCCGCCAGAGTCCTGTGCGGGCGGTTCGAACGCCAGGAGATGCAGAAACGCTACAACGCGCTGGTGCGCGGTAGCCCTCCTTCGGAGCTGCTCATCGACCATCCGCTGCGGCCCGACCACAGTGACGAGCGCCAGCCTGCCGTAACGGAGCTGCGCTTGCTGGCGCAATATGGCCGGTACGCTTGGGTGGAGGCGCGACCGCGCACCGGGCGGCTACACCAAATCCGCCGGCACCTGAAGCACGTCGCGTGCCCGCTCATCGGCGACGTGCGCTACGGCAAGGGCGAACACAACCGGCTGTTTCGCGAGCGCTACGATTTTCACCGGCTCGCTCTGCACGCGGCTGCGCTCACCACCACGAAGGTCGACTCAAGCGAGCCGTTGCACATCGAGGCGCCGCTACCGCCAGCGTTGACAGCGCTGCTGGAGGCCCTGGCGAAAGCGGAGCCACCCCCCGCCTAGCGCGTGCGTAAGTTCCGCCAGCCCCACTTGCCTTGGCACCATTCAAGCAGTCAATACACGAAGAAGCCACTCCGGAAGCCGAGGCTTTCAAGCTCGCCGCTCCACCACAGCCGCTCGTTCATCGCCTTGTCGATCAGGTTCAAGCTGAAGCTGTAGAGACCGAGCGGATCGCCAGGTCGGACGACGAACGTGCCTCTCAACCGCGACGAGGGTGGATTGCCCGCGACCAGTTGGAGCCGCACCGGGTAGGTCACGAAATCGGGCCGGTGCACCTGAATCGTGCTCGGGGTAGTGCTGCCGAACCCACCACGGTCGAAGGCGTCGATCGTAAAGGTCACGGCAACTGGCTTGTTGCCCAGGCGAAAGCTTTTCCGCGAAACCGTGAGGCTGAGTAGCTCGGCCGGCGCTTGGTCGCGCAGCACTCCCGTGCCGGCCGGGTCGGAGCGCGTTGTCGGCCAATCGATGAAGCTTGGGTTGTAGGGGAAGGCGGTGGCGTAGGCGTGCAAGCCAACGCTCCGTTCGCGACTCGCGCCGCCGCGAACGAGGTCGAGTAGCCCGTCGCCGTTGACGTCCGCAAGGGTCGTGCGCGCGGCCAGGAAGTCAGGCATGGGAAAGCCGTCGAGCAGCGTGCCGTCACTGCGCCACGCATACGTCCCCCCGTCGATGCCTGCCGCCGCCGATGCGACGATGTCGAGGCGGTCGTCGCCGTCCAGATCACCCACAAGAACTGATGCGTCGAAGCCGTGAGGCAATCCAGGTGTCTGCATCTGGCCGAGCAGTACACCCTGCCGATTGAGGATCGCCACCACGGTCGTCGTGTTGCCGTCGCTGCACAGGGCGACGATCTCGACGCCAGGACTCGGGAGCACGTCGCCGGCCGCGAGGCTCGTGACGTGCAAGGACGGCAAGCCAGGGACGAGCCCGGCTAGGACTAACGGCCAGCCCGGCTGCAGCGTGCCGGTGTGATCGCGCACTAGGAGCGTCGACTGGCTCGCCGAAACATACTCGAGGCGGCCATCCGCATCGAGGTCGGCGAGGATCGGGGAAACTAGTAGGGGCCCGAGCTCCGGAGAGCCTGTAAGCGGCCACAGCAAACTGCCGTCGTCGCGTACGGCAACGTCGTTGTTCCAAAAGCCCGTGCCAAAGAAGATTTCTTTTCTGCCGTCTCCGTCGATGTCACCGACGGCGGGCTGCGTGCGGATCTCTCCAACCGTCTCGAAGCCGAGGTCACTGACCGAAACAGGCCACCCCCCCCGCAAGCCGCCATTGACGTCAAAGACGAAGAGCTTGTTCTCATCGCCGGCGAGCGTGGCGGCTGAGGTCACGACGTCGTGGAGGCCATCCTGGTCGAGATCCGTAACCGCCGTACCGGCGAGCACGCTGGTTTGAGCGCCCCCGAAGTAGGGCGACAGATTGATCGGGAAACCAAGTCGCTCGACTCCGTACGAGTCGTAAGCCCGCACGAACCCCTGATCGTCGGTAAAGAAGACCTCACCGCGCCCGAAAGGGTTCACGTCGACTACCGCCAGGCTGCCCTGGTTTCCCGGCGTCCCTTGGACCGGCCAACCAGGTAACAGGGCGCCGCTGCTGTCCACGGCGAAGGTTCTCCCGAGCTCGCCCTTGAGACCACCGCCAACAATGACCTCGAGTCCACCGCCGACGATGAAGTCATTGACGATCGGATTAACCCCAACCGTTGCGAGTCCCGGGAGGATCGGCAGCGCTACCGGAAACCCCGGCAACTCCGGCCATGCCCGCCGCAAGGCGATGGGGAACGAGCGATCGAACCCCGTGCCCTGGACGCGTAGGGCGAGATCCACGCGGTGGCCAGGAAGCATGCCTGGGTCGACGCTGAGAACGAACGGGGTCGCGGCATTCTCGATCTGGGCGTAGAAGGACAACGTGCCATAGCTGCTTCCCGCGGCGGTGATGTGCACCTGTGGGTCAGAGG
>JANNWK010001242.1:0-5313 GCA_031408355.1 Myxococcales bacterium | reverse complement strand
CGTACTCGCGTCCCGTCCGGTCGGGCATGACACCTTCGGCGATCATCACGGCTGTGGTGCGAGCGTGGTCGGCGATGACCCGCATGCTCACGTCATCGTTGGACATTGAGCGACCATAGGGCTTGCTGGCGATCTGCGCGGCGTGCTCCACCAGACTGCGCAGCAGGTCCGTATCGTAGTTGCTGAGCTTCCCCTGGGCGGCGACGCTAAGGCGTTCCAGTCCGCCGCCCGTGTCGATGCTGGGCGCGGGCAATGGGTCAAGCCTTGAAATGCCTCCGCTCAAACTGCGCTCGAACTGCATGAACACGAGATTCCAGAGTTCGCAGTAGCCCACACCCTCTGGACTCTGCTCCTCGCCGAACCTTCCCGCATCTACCCCATCGCCGTTGAAGAAGTAGATCTCGCTGCACGGACCGCACGGCCCGGTATCGCCCATCGACCAAAAATTGTCGACCATGCCTAGCCCGCGGATCTGCGCATCCCCGAAACCGGTCAGCTTCTTCCAGAGGTCGCGCGCGAACGTGTCCTCGGGGATGCCCTCTTCCCCCTTGAAGTAGCTCATCACCAGGCGCTCACGCGGCAGGTCGAGCACCTTGGTTAGGAACTCCCAGGCGAAGACGATGGCTTCTTCCTTGAAGTAGTCACCGAAGCTGAAGTTGCCCAGCATCTCGAAGAACGTGTGATGCCGTGGCGACGGTCCCACCGCTTCGAGGTCGTTGTGCTTGCCGCTGATTCGAATGCACTTCTGGGCGGTCGTGGCGCGCTTGTAGGGGCGGGACTCGCGTCCGGTGAACACGTCCTTGAACTGAACCATGCCGGCATTGGCAAACATCAGGCTCGGATCGTGCTGCAGCACCACCGGGCCGCTCGGCAGCACGGTGTGGCCGTTCTGCGCAAAGAAACTCAGAAAAGCACCGCGGATCTCGGCGGCAGTCTTGGTGGTCATGGCGGCCGGCAGGCTTAGCACGAGTGGCTGCCGCTAGCGCGCCAACAATCGCAGGTAAACGGCCTCGTAAGCCCGCGCCACTACCCCCGAGCCGTAGACGCGGGTCGAGGCATCACGACCCTCCGCAACGGTCCGTGCTCGCAGCTCGGCATTCTCGACCAAGGACGCCACGGCCTCTATCCAAGCTGGCACCTCGGTCGTGGACACCCGAACCGCGCCCACGACGTCTTTGAGCGGCCCGTGGTCGAGCACCACGCACGGAGTACCGAGCGCCATGGCTTCAAGCAGCACAATCGGCTGGTCAACCTTGCCCCACAGGTCGTCCACCGGAAAGGCGACGACGTCTGTCGCGCATAGCAGCGCATGCATGCTGCTCACGCGATCGCTGATACGCACTGGACTGCCCGCCAGTCGCAGCCTGAGCGCCGCGGCCCGCTCGGCGGAGCGCGCTGTCTTGTTGCGGTAAGCAAAGACCACCACCGCGCCTGGCAACCGCTCAGCGAGCGCGCCGACGAGCCCAGCCGTGACCTCCGCTCCGGAGCTCACCTCCAGATCGCCGGGATACAGGATCAGTGGCTGTCCTGGCGGGACGTTCAACTCGGCACGCGCCAAGTCGATCGCGGCGGCGCTGGGTCGCTGGAGCTGCGGGACGGGCGGCGGGATGACCGTCACCTCGGGCAAGCGAAAACCCTCGGTAGCTGCTGCGGCTTCCAAGCTGCTCCTGGTAGCGCGGCTTTGCACGACGATCTGATCACCAAACAACAGCCGCTCGATCTGCTCGAAGTGGCGGGGTGGCGACGCCACAGTCTGCACGATCGGCACGCGGCGCAGCGCACGCAGGGTGCGGGCGACCCGACAGGTTCGGGGGTTCGGGGCGAACACAAAATGCCAGAGATCGTCGCGAGGACCCGCGAGCAGGCTGAGGGCCGCGCGCGCATTGTCCAGCAGCGCCGGAGCGAAGCCCCCGGTGTCAGCATAGACACCGCGCCCGCGCACGCCCTCCGGCAAGAGAGATAGCCCCTCTGGGGTGGTCATCACCACGGGCTCGAACTGCCTGAGCTCCCGCGCCACGTCACGCACCAAGCATTTGGTTCCGTCGTGGAACGGCGGCACTATTGGCTTAGACACAAACAGGACTCGCGGCATGCCGCCCGGGCTGATGCCTGATTCAGCGGCCGAAATCAACGAGGCCGGTGGCCCGAGGCTACAACCTGGCGGCCGCCAGCAGCGCCGGCGGCGCACGGCGCAGCGCGCTAGCGATGGCCGCCTCCAGCACTTCCTTGCGCAGCTCCGCGCTGCGCGTATCGTCGCGAGCCTCCTGCACGCTGGCCTGAGCACTGGCGCTGCCAGAGACCTTGGCCGCGATGGACTGGTCGGGCATCGTGTGAAGCACGTACTCGACTCTAGCGGTGTAGACGACCGTGCGCCCCTCGCGAGCTGCCTTGAGCTGCTCGATGCTGCCGGTCACCATGACCACGGGCGTCTTTCGACCCGCGCCGTCATCGCCCTCGACCAGCACGCCGACGCCCGGCAACTCACCCAGCCGCTTACGCGAAGCGCTCGCCAGCTCGGACTCGATACGCTTGGATTTGACCCCGCTGCCGTTTTTCATGATCCCGATCTTGACCAGCACCTTCGGCTTGGCCTTCAGGACCTGCGCCTCCAGCTCGGCAAGCGAGGATTTGATCTGCGTGCGCACGGCGACCGAAACGTCTTGCTGATGCGCCTTCAGCGCCGCGATCGCCTTTGGATCTCCCAGCGACTCAAGGGCGGCCGCGGCAGCGGCGCGCACCGAAGCGTTCTCGTCTTTGAGCGCGACCACGAGCGGCGAAAGCGCACGCGTGTCCATCGCCTTGCCGAGCTCGAGGGCCGCCTGAACGCGGACGCGGAAGTCCTGACGCTGCAGCTGGTCCGCCAACTCATCCAACCCTGGTTTTTTCCCCAGGACGGGAGAGGCGACGAAGCTGACGAGAGCAGCTAGGGCGACCCGGCGGGAAAGCGGCGTCGGTGACAACAGGGTGCGTTGAGCATCTGCCTTCCGCCACACTCTTCGCAAGCCGCATTGCTCAGCCGAGCGCATTTCGGTGGGCAGGCCGCACAGGCCCCCCTACACCGCACTCCTTCGGGTTGGACGGTGAGTTGGGGCGCGGCCCCACGTGCGCAAAGGTGGGCTACTGGGCGAGCGAGCGCACTTCCTGCTCAAGTGTTTGCTCGTCACCCGCTCGGTAGCCGACGTGCACGAAGCGAACGATTCCCGAACGATCAACCACAAAAGCCGTGGGCATCGTCGGGGGATCGTAGCTCTTGGCGAGCGCCCTCCCCTCGTCCCAGACAATCGGGAATCTTACACCCGTCTCGGAACGGAACGCCCGGAGGCCGTCGTCGCTATCGTCCTGACTGGCGGCCAAAACCGTGAGCCCACCGCCGGCTTGATCGACGAGCTGCTGGTAGGCAGGGAACGATTGCTTGCAGGGCTTGCACCAGGTCGCCCAGAAATCGACGATGACAACCTTGCCCTGGTGGGCGGCCAGGGACTGCTCGTGACCGTCCAAATCCGTAAGCTCGAACTCGGGTGCCGGGGCTCCCAGCAAGGGATGCGCTGTCGTTGACTCGCTACCGCCTGGCCCCGCCAGCGACGCCCCGGCACAGCCCATCAGGCCTGCCGGAGCGAAAAAGAGCAGAGCACGGAGCGCCCGAAGGGGTCGCCCAACGACCATCACGGCTTCTTGCCCTTGCCCTTGCCCTTGCCCGCGGGGCCCTCGTCGGGGCAGCCGTCGCTGTCTTCAAACTCGTTCTTGGTCTCGGCTTCGTCCACGCACTCGTCGTCGGCATCGAGGATGCCGTCGTTGTCGTTGTCCGGGTCAAGACAACCGTCGGTGTCTTCGTAGCCGTCGGTGTCCTCAGGCTCGTTCAGGCACTTGTCGCGCGCATCGGGCACACCGTCGTTGTCCACGTCGGACTCATCCGAGCAGCCGTCATCGTCTTTGTAACCGTTCTTGGTTTCGGCCTCGAGCGGACAGCGATCGGCGGTGTCGGCGATGCCGTCCTTGTCGTTGTCGGCTTCGGGGCAACCGTCGCGGTCCTCAAACGCGTCCTGATCTTCGGGCTGGCTGGGGCACTTGTCCTGCGGGTCCGGGATGGTGTCGAGGTCGTTGTCGCGATCGGGGCAGCCGTCGCTGTCCTCGTAGCCGTCGCGATCCTCCGGCTCCGTCGGGCATTGGTCCGCGCCTCCTTCGATGCCATCGTCGTCCATATCCTTGCCCTCTGCGATATAGAGAACGCCGAGGAAAGCGCGCACTTTGGGCACGCCCACACCCTGCACGAAGCCGCTGCCACCGCCCAACGTGACCTGAAAGGACGCGCCCAGCGGCACGATTTGAACGCCGCCCAGGCCTTCCAGCGTGTTCTCGCCATTTCGGGTAGAAAAACGCGTGGTGCCGAAGCCCTCCGCCATCAGGCGAAACACGGGGCTCACGCGATAACCCGCGCCCACGGCGTAGCGGAACTCGGACCCGACGTCCGTACTGCCGATGATGGTGGACTTTCGGTAGGCGCCCGCCAGGTTGCCGCCGAAAGAAAATCCCTGCGCTTCGCCGTCAAAAATTGCGCGAGCGCCGACGCTGGGGTGCTGGTCCCCGATGAACTTGTCCTCGGCAATGAGCTGCCCCACCGGGGCCGTGGCGAACACGGCGGCGCCGATCACGAACGGCGCCTTCAGATCTCCGTACAGTCGGAACTTCCCTTCAAGCTCCGGATCGCCGATGCCGAAGGCGTTCACCCCCGCCGGTTCGTCGGTCCCGGTGGACGTGATACCGACCCCCTTCAACCAGGTGAGCGGCACGCGCAGCCCGAGCTGGACGCGGGGCACTACCGTGAAACTTCCCAGCAAATCGCCGGTGAGCATGTTCTCGACGACTTTCTTGTCTACGCCGCCATCGCTGCAGGTCGTCTCCGTCTGGCAGGTGCGGACCACCAGCGGCTCCAAGGCGTAGTTGGCCATCATGCCCACGCTCCACACCTTCTCGCCGTCGGTGCGCGCGCCTCGCATCGTGAAGAAATTTCGCGGGCCTGGCGCGGCCTGGAAGCGCTGCACGCTGACGCCGTGGTCGACGGGAGCCTGGGCGGAGGACTCTGCCGGCGTGAGCGAGTAGCCCAACGCGGCGGCTGCGGTGAGCAGCGGCAGGGCAAACCGATTGGCGGGTTGCAAGGCTCGGGGACACGGGGAAGTCAAAAGCAGGCGACAGCGGTGGGGGATCGAGAGCAACTGACTTCTCCTGAAGATTCGAGGGAACGCGCGGGGCATAGACTGGTCCAAGTGGAGGCCATGCTTTCAAACTGCGCTGAGGAGTGCAATCGCTTTTGGCCCG
>JANNWK010001241.1:0-1931 GCA_031408355.1 Myxococcales bacterium | reverse complement strand
CGGAGCCGAAACCGCGCTGCTCGAGGAGGCACTGGATTTGGTGGAGGGCGCCACCGAGCTTGAGCCGTATCGACTGGCCGCCAAACCGATCATCTTGGCCTACGAGAAATCTGGGACCAAGCTGCCCGGGACGGCAGCGCGCGTCTTGGATTACTCGGCAGTTTGGGTTCACTCCGACGGCTCTAGCCGCATGCTTGAGCACGAGATTGTGCAGGTCCAAAGCGCCGAAGCCATCACCCAGCAGGCCGAGCAGGAGTTGCGGCGCGGGCTGTGGCTGCACCTGCGCGTGATCAAGAAGGATGGTCGCGTCCTAGAGCCCGAGCTGGTCGAAGGCAAGCCGACCGCCACCTTGCCCCACCTGGAGGTAGGCGACTACATCGAGACAGAGCGCATCGAGAGCAGCCGCGGCGACGGCCGACGCGGCATGCACTACTTTGGACCGCGTTGGTTCTTCCGCGAGGAGAACATCGCCTACGCACGCTCCGAGTTCGTGGTGATTTCGCCGAAGGACCGGCCGCTTCAGATCGAGGCCCGCAACAACGTGCCGCCACCCGAGGTGAAGCAACTTGGCTCACTGGTGACGCGGCGCTGGCGCGTGGATCAGAGCCCGGCTGCGCCCGTGGAGCCGTTCGGCGCACCGGTCAGCGAATTTCTGCCCAGCGTGCAGATTGGTTGGGGCGCGAACTTGCCGGGCGCGCTGCGCGCCATGAGCGACGGCGTCACCGACCTCACGCCCAAGGATCCGCGGATTGTCCGAATCGCTGAACGCATCGTCAGCCCCGCCACGACGAGCGGCGACCGCGCACGCAAGCTGTACCGCTGGGTGGTGGGCAACGTGCAGGAGGGCGACGAAGAAGACGGCCGTCGCGCCGTCGTGGGCAAGAACGGCAACCTTTGGCGCGCGTACATCACGCTGTGTCGGGCCCTCGACATCCCGGTTGACTACGCGGCAGCCCAGAACCGACTCGCGCTGCCGCCGACCGGGCCTTTCTCGGAGTCCTCACTCTTCACGCAGCCGCTGATTCGCGTGGGCGGCAAGCAGGGCACTTGGCTCACGCTCGGTTCGAAGTACGCCCCGTTCGGCTATGTGCCGGCAGAGGCGCGCAGCATGCCCGCCTACCTACTCTCCAGCGGCACGCCCGTGCTCACCAAGACACCTAGCGAGGGCACGCTCGACGACATGGCCTACGAGGGCACGGTGACCCTGGCCCCGACGGGCGCCGCGGAGGTATCGCTCAAGCTGACCTTCACCGGCAAATACGCCACGGGCCTGCGCAGCGCCTTCAGTCAACTTCCCGAGAACCAACTGCGCGACGTGCTTGAGTCGCGCTTGCTGGGTCGGGAGCTGCGCGGCATTCAGCTCAGCTCCTACCGCATCGACAACTTCGACGACCTCGACCACCCACTCTCGATCGTCGCGGAAGGCCACCTGCAAAGCTTCGCAGAGCGAACAGCGGGGGCCCTCGTTGTCTCGCCGCCCTTCGGCGCGCGGCTGAGCCAGCTCGCCGTATTGCCGGTGCGCCAAACACCGCTCCTGCTGGTGGACGCGACGCACCAACGCGTCAAGCTCCGGATCATTCTGCCGCCGGGCGCGAAGCTCGAGCAAATGCCAGCTGCCAAGCAGGTCAAGAACGAAGAGCGTAACGTCAGCGTCAAAGACACCCTGACGGGCAGCGAGCTGCTCCTGAATCGTGAGATCGACTTGCCGGCGGGGCGCGTAAAGCCCGAAGACTACGCGCGCTTTCAGGAGTTTGCCCGCGCTGCCGACGAAGCGCTCTTTCACTCGTTCAGGGTGCGGTTGCCTTAGGCGCGCGTGGGGCTAGCCTATTGCGATGATGCAACGATGGGCTCGGGTGGTTTCAGCGCTGGCAGCGCTGGTCGTGCTGGGCTGCGGCGAGGCCGAGGTTGGCGAGGCCTGCGACAGCGCCGGT
>JANNWK010001240.1:0-11027 GCA_031408355.1 Myxococcales bacterium | reverse complement strand
CCGCCTGCTCGAGGCTCTCGAGGATGCGCTGCAGCTTTAGTCGTCGAATCGGCGCTGGGGCGGGGGCGGCTTTCTGAGTCGGCGTCGGACGGTGTGTTAGGGTCCGCATTCGGCCCTGTTTCGGAGGAAAATTCATGCGCGTGAAGCTTTTAGTTCTGACGACGACCCTATCTTCGCTCTTGCCGGCGCTGGCGGTTGCTCAGGAGTTTGGGTCCAAGGGGGATGTCGTTTTCTCTGCCGAGCGCCTCATGGGCATTTCCGGCACGCACAGCGTCATAGAGCTCGAGCCGCTCCCGGACTACGAGAACGATTGGACGAGCATTAGCTTTGGGTGGCAAGGTCCGGTATCGGTCGAGGAGTCGCCGTTCGACGTACCTCGCCTAGCGTTCGACTATTTGGTGATCGATCACCTGAGCCTGGGCGGCTCGCTCGCCTACGCTTCCATCTCGCCCGACGACCCGCGCGCCAACGACGTGACCATGTTCATGCTCGCCCCGCGCATTGGCTACGCGCACTCCTTTGGGCGCGTTGTTGCGATCTGGCCACGCGGCGGCTTTACCTACCACTCCACGAGTGTTGATACCGGCGACGCCGTGTCGGGTTTTGCACTCAGCCTCGAGTGCCCCTTCACTTTTTCGCCCGTCCAGCACTTCGCTTTTCAGGTGGGGCCCAGCTTCGACATCGACCTATTCGGTAAGCTGGATCCGGTCGTGGGCCCCGATCGGGATCGCACCTTTCGCAGCTTCGGCGTGAGCGCCGGCCTGCTCGGCTGGCTCTAGCCGAATCCCGAGAAATTGCAGCCTTTCGAGGGCGCTCGGTCGTTCAGGGGCGGCCCAAGACCCAGGGCGCCAGCGCGTAACACACCAGCGCTATCACGACGGCACCGACGACATCGACGACGATGCCGGCTTTGACCATGCGCGTCACAGGAATGTAGCCGCTCGAGAACACGATAGCGTTGGGCGGTGTTCCGGCTGGCAACATGAAACCGAATGAAGCCGCCAGGGTCGCCGCGAACATGGCCGTGCCCGCGTCGAGGCCCAGTCCGGGCGCAGCGCTGGCGAGTACGGGCAGTAGGATGCTTGCGGTAGCAGTGTTCGACGCCACTTCGCTCATGCCTGTGGCAAGTAGGCAGATCCCCAGTAGTGCGAGCAGAGGCGGGGCGCCGCCCAGGTTGGCGAGGGCCGAGCCGAGGACCGCCGATAGCCCGCTTTGGGACACGCCGGCCGCCATAGCGAAACCGCCGCCAAGGAGTGCCAGCAGGCTCCAAGAAACACGGCTGGCCGCCTTCACGCTCAGCACGCGCCGGCCGCTGCCAACCGGGATCAGCATGAGCAGCAGCGCAATGGACAGGGCTACGATGGCCTCGCTGCCTCGAGGGCCGAGCAGACCCTTGAGTGGCTCGGGAAAGCTTGCTCCGACACCGCTCCATCCGCTTGGAACGAGCCCCGACCAACCGGGGATACGCACGACTCCGAAGTCCATGTCCTGTCGAAAGGTCCAGAGCAAAGCTGCGGCCAGAAAACCGGCGAGCGAAAGCTTTTCGCCGAGGGCCATGCGTCCCAGGGCCGCGCGGCGCCCCGCGAACGCTTCACGGGCTCCCGGGATGGGCAGGTCCGAGACTGGCGCGGCGACCCGCACTAGATAGAGCCACGAGAGCGGCACGGCGAGCAGCACGACCGGCAGCCCTAGCTTGAACCACGCCAGGAACGTCACCTCATGCTCCAACACTGTGGCCGACTGCTTGACGAACACCAGGTTGGTACCTGTGCCGATCTTCGAGCCCATCCCGCCCATGCTAGCGGCGTAGCCAATTCCCAGCATCAGCGCAAGCGCCAGCCGCCGAAACTCGAGCTCGCTCGTGCCTGGGCGATCGCGAAACTCGTGCAGGACGGCCATGCCAATGGGAAAGAGCATGAGCGTGGCGGCCGTGTTGGAGATCCACAGCGAGATGAACGCGGTGGTTATCATAAAGCCAAGCACGATACGGCGCGGGCTGGTGCCAACGCGCGCGATCATCCCCAGCGCCAGTCGCTGATGCACGTTCCATTCCTCAAGCGCGGCCGCCAGCCACATGCCGCCGAGGAACAGGAAATTTACTGGGTCGAAGTACTCGAGCAGGATGCTCTGAAAGCTGGCCACTCCGAAGGCAGGGAACAGCACCAGTGGCAGGAGTGCGGTCACCCAGAGTGGAACGGACTCGGTGATCCAGAGCGTGGCCATCGAAAGCGCGCTGCCGAGCGCCCAGCGCGCCGGATAGGTAAGGCTCGCCTGGAGGCCGAAGCCAGCGCCCAGGAACACCGCCGGGGCGAGCAGAAGGCCGGAGCGCTCACGCAGGCCAAACTCGCCGAAACGCATGCGCCTACGCATCATAGACGAGGCTAGATACTATACACCTGGCGCAGGGGACAGCAGCGCTAGCGCTTGCTAGGCTGGCTAGTCGTTCGTTCGAAGGTCTTTCGCATGTCGTTGTTCTCCGCCTCTGGCGGGCTTCTGTACCATCTGAAAGCGCTCCGGCATCGCGACGGTCTATGGGCACCCTACCGGACCTGCTTGGCCGGCTGGATCGGCGAGCGTCTGGCGAACAGCCCGGAGGTGGTGCTGGTCGGTCCGAGTGCTGGGCACTGCATGCCGCTCGAGGTCTTCGCGCGTGTGCCGGAGGTACTGGCACTCGAGCCAGATCCGGTGGCCCGTTGGCTGCTCGGGCGGCGCCTCCGGTCAGCTTCGCTGCGCTTTGAAACGCGAGATCTGCTGGTGACCCCGCTGCTAAGCGGAGCGCCCGGGCTGGATGAACTACTGGCGGAGCGACCAAGCGCTAGCGTCGTGTTCTGCAATGTGCTCGGACAGGTCGGCTTTGGCCTGACGGATCGGGAGCAGGCGCGGTTTCAACGCGAGTTTCGGCGCCGAATTGTCGCTCGTCTCGCCGGCAGGCTTTGGTTGAGTTTCCACGACCGCTGGTCCTTCGACGCCCACGCGCCCGCCTCCTCGCCGGTTGAGATGGGCTTTCCTCGTCAGCCGAGCGACGACGAACTTGGCCGAGCGTGGTTCGGGGCCGAAGGTCCAGCGGTGACAGTCTTCGATCATGCTACAGCTTCGCTCTTCCCGGCGGAGCTACCGCACCACTACTTCGCTTGGCAGGTGACACCTCGCGCTCGGCACATCATCGAGGGCGTCTCGAACCCTCGCTGAGGTCGAGCCCTGCGAGCGCAGCCCGCCGTGATCAGGCCGTGGAAGCATCGGGCTCGGCGTCGTATGGGACGACTTCGCTCGACGTCAGGTCCGGTACTGCGCTCCGGATGGCGTCGCCGATTTGCGCGGCGGTGCCGACCACCGTCACCTGCAGATCCTCCTCAGACAGGCGCCGCTTTACGGCCTCGTTGGCGGCGTCCAGGGTCACGCTCTTGATCTGCTCCAGGTAGGTTTCGTAGTAGCCCGCTGGTAGCCCATACAGCGTCGAGTCGAGCAGCATGCCGACTCGCTTGCCGGCGGTGTCTAGGGCGAAGGCGTGTGAGCGCACCAGGTACTTCTTGGCCCAACTGAGCTCCTTCTTGCTGATGCCCTTGCTGCGCAGAGCACTCAGCATCTCAAGCTCTAGCTTGATGCAAGCCGCGGCGTCCTCGGCTTTTGGGAAAGTCCAGATGCTGAAGGCTTGGCGTCGGCGATCGATAGGAAGGCTCGAGCTGGCCCCATAGGACCAGCCACGCTTCGCGCGGATCTCCTGGGTCAGGCGGGCCGTAAACGTGCCGCCGAAGACGGTATTGGCTACGTGCAGGGCCAGGTGGTCCGAATCGGCAGGATGAGTTCCGAGACCGCCGATCATGATCTGCGTCTGAGTGCGCTCCGGTTTGTCGACGATGGTCAGGCGCCTACCCGGGATGGGGGTCGGATCGGGGATGTCGCGCAGTGGCTGCGGTCCGCTCGGGAGCGCGCTGCGGATCCGCTCGACCAAGCTCAGGGCGCGTTCACGCGCAATATCGCCGGAGAAGGCGAATACGAGGTTCGCCGGGACGACTACTCGCCGGTAAAGCGCCTTCAGATCAGCGGCGGCTAGCTGCTGCAGGCTGCTTGCTGAGCCCGTGACCGAGCGCGCGTAGGGGTGACTACCGAATACTCGCTGGCGAAACCAGCGCCGCGAAAGGCCGCGGTCGTCGTCGAGGGACTCCGTGAGCTCGGCCAGGGTCTCTCGGCGAATTCGCTCGAACTCCTCGTCGCCAAAACCGGGGTGAGCCAGCACGTCGATCGCGATTTCAACGAGTTTTTCGAGCGAGCGCGTGATGACGGTGCCGTGAAACACGAGCGTGCTTGGGGAGACGTCGGCGCCAAACGCACCGCCCATCGCGTCGATCTCCGCGTCGATCAGATGCGCATCTCGACCGCCAGCGGTACGCCGTAGCCAGCGGGTGAGCATACGGGTCGACCCGGCGCGTCCCTCCGGATCCAAAATTGAGCCGGTGCGAAGGGCGATGCTAAATGAGACGAGGGGCAGGGCGTGGCTCGTCTCGACGAGCACCTCCGGCGAAGCTTGGGGTGCGGACTCGCTGACCATCATTCGGCCGCCTCGGCGCTCTCCTTGCGGGGCTCCGGTCTCACCAAGATCACGCTGCGCCGTGCCGGATCCAAGTAGCGCCGTGCCGCGCGCAGGAGGTCGCTCTGGCTGAGCCTGCGCGTCGCCTCCAGGCGCTCGAACGCGGCGGCTGGGCGACCCAGCACCACCTCGTAGAAGCCGATAGTCGAGGCCTTGCCGTCGGCCGTCTCAAGTCCAGCCAAGAACCCGAGCTCGAAACGCGCGGACGCCCGAGCCATTTCCTGCTCGGTGACCGCGGTCTCCGTTGCCTTCTTTAGCTCTTCGTCGATAACGGTCAGGAGCTCTTCTGCCGTATGACCCTCGCGGGCCGCCGCGTACACCTCGAACAGGCCGGGGTCGCGGAACGGACCCACGAAGGCACGGACCTCTGTGGCCAACTCAAGCTCACGTACCAACCGCTGGTGTAGCCTACTGGCCCGCCCGCCGAAGAGCACCTCAGATAGAAGGGAAAGCGCGGGGTGATCGAAGTCGCCGAGCGCGGGTCCGTGGTACCCAATCACGACCTTGTCCGTGGTCGTGGGCTTCCTAACCTCGACGCGACGTTCGTCGGTCTGCGGCTTCTCGGGCAGCACCTCTTCGATCGGCAGTACAGAGCTTGGGAGCACGCCGTAGCGCTGGGAGACCATGCGCAAGAGCTCAGCCACCTGAAAGTCACCGGAGATGACCAGTACGGCGTTGTTCGGCGCGTAAAAGGCGCGATAAAAAGCCGCGCAATCTTCGGTCGTGAAGCCTTCGATGTCCTTCATCCAACCGATGGTCGGCCACTTGTAGGCGTGACGGGTGAAGGCCGTAGCCCACAGCAACTCGCTGACCGCGCCCTCCACGTCGTCGTCCACGCGGTAGCGACGTTCGTTGGCGACCACTTCCTTTTCGCTCGTGACCTGTGGCTCGCGCAGCACGAGCTTGCTCATGCGCTCCGCCTCGAGCTGCAAGACGAGCCCCAATTGGTTCTTCGGGACGGCGATATTGTACTGGGTCCAGTCGAGCCAGGTGGAAGCGTTGCTCTCCGCTCCTGCCTCCTCCAACTTGCGGTCGAATTCGCCCGCGCTTCGGCCCTCGAGCTCGTTGAACATCAGGTGTTCAAATAGGTGGGCCAGCCCGGTCTTGCCTTCGTGCTCATGCCGGGAACCGACGCGAAACCAGGTGTGGACAGACACCACCGGCGCGCTCTTGTCCTCGCACAGCAGCACGTCAAGCCCATTGCCCAGGCGATATCGATCGATGCTGAGGGTGGCACCGAAGCCTATGGTTTCGAGGTGGCTGACCTGACCGTGCGGTGGGGCGTCCGCGTTGATGGGGGCGAGCCGCTTGGCGATGGCGGCAGCGTGGCGCGCGCTCGAAGCTTGCATATGATGACGCCACAAGTAGCGACGGCGCGAGGCGCTGGCAAGCCCCGTTTCCGGCGAGGCAGCGCATTCTTCGACCAGCGGCGACTATTCGTCCAGCTTGAGGACAGCCAGGAAGGCCTCCTGGGGCAGCTCGACGCTACCAACCGACTTCATCCGGCGCTTGCCCTCTTTCTGCTTCTCTAGAAGCTTGCGCTTGCGGGAGATGTCCCCGCCGTAGCACTTGGCGGTGACGTCCTTGCGCAGGGCGCGCACGGTTTCGCGGCTAATGATCTTGCTGCCGATGGCCGCCTGAATCGCGACCTCGTATTGCTGCTGCGGGACGAGCGTCTTTAGTTTGGCGGCAAGCGCGCGGCCGCGCGCGTAGGCGCCCTCCCTATGAACGATGACGCTTAGCGCATCCAGCGGTTCCCCGTTCAGCATCATGTCGAGCTTGATCAGGTCGTCGGCTCGGTAGCCCGTCAGCTCGTAGTCCATGCTCGCGTAACCGCGGCTCACGCTCTTGAGCTTGTCGTGAAAATCCAGAATCACTTCGGCCAGTGGCATCTCATACGTCACGACGACGTGATCTTTCGTCGCGTAGTGGATGCCCAGCTGACGACCGCGTCGCGCTTCGCAGAGCGCCACCACCCCACCCACGTACTCCGAAGGCACATGCACGGTGAGCTTGAGCAGCGGCTCCTCAATGCGCTCAATGTTGCCGACGCTGGGCATCTTCGACGGATTGTCGACCCTCACCAAATCGCCCAGCTTGGTGTAGGCGTGATACACGACGCTGGGCGCGGTGGTGATGAGGTCCAGCCCATACTCACGCTCGAGTCGCTCCTGGATGATTTCCATGTGCAACAAGCCCAGGAACCCGCAGCGGAAGCCGAAGCCGAGCGCATCCGAGGTATCAGGCTCGAACTGAAATGACGAGTCGTTGAGGCGCAGCTTCGCCAAGGCGTCACGCATGTTCTCGAAGTCGGCCGCGTCCGTGGGGAAGAAGCCGGCGAAGACCATCGGCTTGACCTCGCGGAAGCCGGGCAGGGGTTCGGTCGCGGCGCCGTAAAACGTGGTCACGGTGTCGCCGATCTTCGTGTCCTCGGTCGTCTTGATGTTCGCGGCGACGAAGCCGACTTCGCCCGGTCCCAGCTCGGAAATGGCCGTCGCGTGGGGCGCGAAACAACCCATTTCGGTGACGTCGTAGGTGCGCCCCGTGGCCATGAACTGCACGCGGTCGCCCTTCTTCAGCGTGCCCTCCATCACGCGCAGCATGATCACGGCCCCTCGGTAGCTGTCGTACCAGCTATCGAAAAGCAGGGCGCGTAGCGGCGCGGTAGGGCTGCCCTTCGGCGGCGGCACGCGTTGAACGACGGCTTCCAGGACCTCTTTCACTCCCAGGCCGGTCTTGCCGCTGGCAAACAATGCCCCGCTGCAGTCGATCCCGACGACCTCCTCGACCTGTTCGGCCGTGCGATCCACATCGGCCGAGGGCAAATCGACCTTGTTCAGCACTGGAATGACCTCGAGGTTGCCCTCAATGGCCAGGTAGGCGTTGGCCACGGTTTGGGCCTGAACGCCCTGCGTCGCGTCAACTACGAGCAAAGCTCCCTCACACGCGCGCAAGCTGCTCGAGACCTCATAGTTGAAGTCTACGTGGCCAGGCGTATCGATGAGCTGCAGCTGGTACTCGTTGCCGTCCTGGGAACGGAATTTCAAGCGCACCGACTGCGCCTTGATGGTGATGCCTCGCTCTCGTTCGAGCTCCAGCTTGTCCAGGAATTGATCGACCTGTTCGCGCGCGGTGATGGCGCCGGTCACGTCCAGGATCCGATCGGCCAGAGTGCTCTTGCCGTGGTCGACGTGGGCGATGATCGAGAAGTTTCTAATCTTGCTGGGGTCGGTCGGCATGGCAGGGCAGACGAGCTCAGAGCCCGCGAGCGCGGCTCTCTAGCGCTGAGTCGCACACGCGACCAGCGGGGCTAGAACGAGCGCTCACTTCTTAGAGGCTTTGGGGGCCGTCTCTGTCAGGCTCATTTGTCCCGGAAGGGCGTGCTCATAGCCCTTCAGCACGAGATCAATCCCCTCGCGGATGTAAACCGCCACCGGGACCTTCGTCCGGTCGTGCAGCAGACGCAGCTTGTCGCTCTGCTCCTGCGTGATGTAGACGGTGGTGGAGATCTTGTTGCGGGACATGGCGCCGGAAGTGCCAGCCGTTACAATAGATGCCCCTACACGTGGTGTCAACGGCAGCACAGCGGTTAGCCGAAGTAATTCAATAGCAATAACAACATGTTATGCGATAGTGACGGCCCCGAATTGGGGCATGGCGGGCCAAGGGGCCGGTCTCGATCGGTCGCCGGATCGGCGCGGGTGGGGTCGGGTGCTGCCGCGGCCGGAGGGCCGTTGTCGACCCGCAGGCCAAGCGTGAGGGCGTTGGCGGTGCCGGGCCGGCCGCGAGGACGTGGCACGGCGGGTCGCGCCGGTGCGGAGCTATACGGGAGCGCCCTTCCAGGTTAAAAAGCTAGCGTTCGCCGTTTCGGGACGAGACGTTATGGCGGCTGAGAGTATCAGATGAAAAAGATAGAGGAGTCGCGGAGTTGGGCCCAGGTGAGCTGGCGTTCGGGGGCCTTCGCGCTGGTCGCCCTGGTGAACGTGGCCTGTTCGGGCAGCGTCTCCACGGCGGGCGGAGCGGCAACCGGCGGCGTCACGAAGCGCGACACGGCGATCCGGCACGAGGAATGCGACACCAAGGCGGCGGCGACGGAGAAGGTGGACGCCAACGGCGATGGTCGTCCTGATATCTTCATCGTTCGGCAGGACGCAAGGGAGGCGTGCCGCGCGATTGACCTCAACTTTGATGGCGTGGTCGATGCGTTCTCGTTCAACGACGCGGCTGGGCAGTTGCGTCGTCGAGAGTATGACTACGATCGCGACGGCCTCGTGGATGAGATCGCGACCTATCAGCGGGGCGTGCTGACCCAGAAGGATCAGGCCACTTCGCTGGCTCGACGCCTCGACACTTGGGACTTCTATCAGAATGGCGCGCTGGCTCGCAGCGAGCGGGACTCGAACGGGGACGGCGTCATTGACCAGTGGTGGGAGTACTCGAAGCCGGGTTGCCCCATGATTCACGCAGACGTAAACAACGACGGCAAGCCGGACCCGGGAGCGACCGTCGATTACTGCAAGGAAACTGGCTACGTGCCACCGGACCGACAGGGGCCCGCGGCAGCTCAGAGTCCCGATTTTCAGCGACCGAGCTCGGCGCCGACAGAACTAGACAGCAAGGCGATTGACGAGGCGAAGCCGAGCGACGCTAAGGAGCCGACCAAGTGAGGGCGATGACACTTCCGAACACCACTGTGCTGCGCATCGGCGCAGTCGCGCTCAGCGTTTTGTCGGCTGCTTGTGGCGCCGCAAGCGCCACCCAGCCCGTCGCTTCGATGTCGGACAAGCCCGTCAGCGGCGTGGCCGCCGACGACGCGTCTCGCTGCGACTTCAAAGGACGTGCCGACCGCGAGGTCCAAGAGGTGCGTGGGCCTGGCTCGGCACACGCCAACATTCGTCGCGTGTTCTCGATTGTCGGCGAAGGGGAGGACCGGAAGAAGATCCTGCTCTGTCGCGAGGTGGACACGAATCTGGATGGCGCCAAGGACGTCATGCGCACCTACACGGACAGGGGTGAACCGCTCAACGAGCTTGCCGATACCAACTTCGACGGCAAGGTCGATACGTGGATCACGTTTGCGCGGGGCCGGATCGCCAAGGTGCAGCTCGACAAGTCAGGTCGAGGACAGCCCGAGCAAGTAAAGTTCTACGTGGGCGGAAAGCTCGCTCGCGCTCAGCGCGACACCAATCGTGACGGCAAACCCGATCAGTGGGAAATTTACGACGAGGGCCAGCTGCAGCGACTTGGTGTCGACCTCGACTACGACGGTCGAGTCGACCGTTGGGATCGCGACGAACTCGCCCTGCGGGACATCGAGGCCAAGGAGAAGGCCGAGGAAAGGAAGGCGGAGGAGCTGCAAAAGAAGGCTGCGGAGGCCGAAGCGCCGGCGGGCGAGGGCAGCCCCAGCTCGCGCAAGCGTTGACGCCTGCGTGAGCCCCGGGGGGATAGCTGTGCTACTGCGCTCGCCATGCAGCGGCTTCAGAAGGTTCTTGCGAGCGCGGGGGTCGCGTCACGACGCGCCGCTGAGGCCATTATCCTGGCTGGAAGGGTCCGAGTCGACGGTCGGATCGTGCGGGAACTTGGAACCCAAGTAGATCCGCAGCGGGCCCGGGTCGAGGTCGACGGCGTCAAGCTGGTCGCCGAGCGTCTGATTTACGTGATTCTACACAAGCCCAGGGGCGTTGTTTGCACCCTCAGTGACCCTGAGGGGCGCCCCACCATCCGCGAGCTCGTGTTAGGCGCTGGCGGACGGATCGTTCCTGTCGGGCGGCTAGATTTCCACACGAGCGGCGCGCTTCTCTGCACCAACGACGGCGAGTTTGCCCAGGCTTTGGCTCATCCGAAACTCGCGGTGCCAAAGGTCTACGTGGCGAAGGTGATGGGGACGGTCGACGATGACGCCCTAGAGCTGTTCCGACAGAAAATTGTGGTGGACGGTCGCAGCACTCGGCCAGCTGAGGTGCGTCGCCTTCGTTTCGAGGGCGATAAGACCTGGCTGGAGATCACGCTGCGCGAGGGCCGCAACCGCCAGGTTCGCCGCCTGGGTGACGCCACGGGCTTTCCGGTCATGCGGCTTGCTCGCTTGTCTCACGCCGGCGTGTCGAGCGACGAGATCCGACCCGGTGAATGGCGCCACCTCACTGTGGATGAGCTTACCGAACTCAAGCGTGAATTCGGCGTGCCCAAGAAGGTTCGCCCCGCCGCGTTCGATCCGGACAAGCCTGACCCTGGTCGTCTGAAGGGTCACGAAACCAAGAAGCAATGGGGGGCCCGTCCGAGTCGTGAGCGTCACCCCACGGGACGCGGTCCGGAGCGGACTGCCGAGCGGCGCGAGAGCGCGCCGTCTCGTAGCCGCGAAAGCGCGCCGTCGCGTGGCCGCGAAAGCGCGCCGCCACGTGGCCGCGAAAGCGCGCCGCCACGTGGCCGCGAAAGCGCGCCGCCA
>JANNWK010001239.1:0-1587 GCA_031408355.1 Myxococcales bacterium | reverse complement strand
TACCCTCGACCCCCGCCCGTACCTTCCGGGCAAAAGCCACGGCCTCAACCCGAGCCGACGCGGGGCTTGGGGTCGCCCTCTCCGAGCGACGTGCATTGGGGCTTGGCGGCAGGGCTCGCCGCACGCGGCGGCGTGGTACCTGAGCCGAGCTTTGGTCCACAGCTCGGCTTCGAGCTTCGCCGACGCTGGTTTTCGCTGGAGCTGCGCGCTCTGCTGCTTTGGCCGCGCGATCACGCCGTGGCACGCTCCAAGGGTTTTCAGTACTGGGAAGCGAGCAGTGCGGTTTTGGCCTGCGGCGCTGTCGAGGTTCTGCGTTTTTGCCCGGCCTTTGAGGCGTTTTACGCTAGCGTGCGAGGGTTTGGGAGCAGCGTCACGGCCGCTGCCGACGCCGGGGTGGGCCTGCGCGTCGGTGGGGTCATGTCGGTCGCCTTTCGCTTGACGCAGAGGTGGTTCGGCGGCGTCCAGGCGGGTGCCTGGTTGCCAACGAATGGCCACGGCGTCGCGCTGGGCAACGTTGGCCTTTGGTCAGCGGGCGCCGGCTACTCGTTCGGGTTGGAGCTTCGCCGAAGCTTCCCTTAGGTGAGCGCTGGCGGCGCCACTGCGGTCGGTCCGGTCCCGCCCGACACCGCGTCGTTGCTGCTGCCACCGCTTCGGCGCTGTTCGGGCCCAAAACGCGTTGGTAGGAGAGGAATCGGGCGGCAAGGGCCCCCTGATACTGAGGCTCCTGACACCATGCGTTGGTCGACCGAATAAAACGTGGGGTTCGTCATGCCCGTACCCCGAGGCAGGACTTGTTGTTCGGTGCGCCAGGCGCCGCCCATCGTGGTGTAGCCGCCCGTTGCGATGCCGGCGTTGCCTTGGTGCACGGCGGCGTTCGTCTCCCTGTCCCTGCCGCCTAAGAACGGGCAAGCGGGTCATGTTCCTCCAGAAACGGTTTTTCTTGGCCGGATCCGCGCGGCCCGCCTTTCCCCGACTACGCGCTCAAATTACCTACGCGCGAGCGCTAGCTGACGAAGAACTCGCCCAGGGTACCGCTATTGTCGCCGGGGTTGCCCATCACGAATGCCGGGTCGAGGCCGAGCCGGCGCCCGATGGTGGTCCAGAGGTCGTTGGTAGTGCGCGCGGTGTAGCGCAGGCAGCGACCGCCCACATGGCCCAGATTCTTGCCGCCTACGATGGCCAGGGGCGTGTTCTTGGGATCGTGCTGCGCATCGATGCCGTGCCGAAGGCCGACTTGGTCAGCCCGAAGAAGCTTTCGAGCACCGCCTGATGGTGTGTCGTGTCGTTGACCACGAGCGCTTCCAGCGCCGCTTGGTTGGGGAGGGTCACGTTGCTGTTCGTACCCGGCACGCTGGGCGCCAGTCGCAGCTCGAGTTCGCGCAGCGCCTGCAGGTGTGTTTCGAGGCGCACTTTTTCGGCTGCTGGTGACTTGACCATGAGCCGCTCGACGCTGCCTCTGACGTAGTCGAGCACGCTTCGGTTCTGTTTGACGGCCAGCTCGACAGCCGCTTGCTGCTCAGATGTGGTCGCGCCCGGCATGAAGCCGGCAAACAGATTGCTGTAGGCGAGCAGCGGGCTGTTTTGCGG
>JANNWK010001238.1:0-3765 GCA_031408355.1 Myxococcales bacterium | reverse complement strand
GCTCGTAGCTCGCCTCGGAGCCACGCCGGCGGAATCCCCAGTGTCACCCGCCGCTTCAACGCTGCACGCGCCCCTGGGGCAAGCTGCCGACGTGGAGGCCGCAGCCGCCGTGGCCCCGCCCACCGCAGTCCCGGCCCCAGCCATCGCCCCCGCCTCCGCTTCGGCAGTGCCCATGCCGATCGCAGCAGCGCCGGCCACCGTCACTCCCGCCGCCCGCGTGCGGCCCGGGGCGGTGACCCAGCCGAAGTCCGGCGCGAAGGGCCAGCCCGGAAAGGCCGAACCGGCCATAACCGACTTCGGCGGGCGCCGCTGAAGCCAAAGCGATTCCGAGTCCGCGCCATTCTGGGGTACAAACCCGCTCATGCTCGGTCCCAAACGGCTGCTCGGACACTTTCGTTCCCTGGTCCCCGCTTCCCTGCTGCTAGCGCTCGCCACAGGCTCGACCCCGGCTTGGGCGTTGGACAAGGCGGCGGCAGAAGCGCTCTTCGACCAGGGCGTGCAGCTGATGAAGCAGAAGAACTTCACAGAAGCCTGCCCCAAGCTTGAAGGGAGCCAACAGTTCGACCCCGCGGTGGGCACGCTGCTCTATCTGGGGGAGTGCTACGAACGCAGCGGGCGAACGGCCAGCGCCTGGGCAACATTTCGCGAGGCTGCCTCGTCAGCAGGCAACGCCGGTCAGCAGGACCGAGCTCGCGTCGCTAACGCCAGGGCCAAGGAGCTTGAGCCCACGCTCAGTCGGCTCTCGGTCGAGCTTGCTCCAGAGGTGGCAGCTATCCCGGGCGTCGTCGTGAACCGCGGCGGTCAGCGACTCGAGCCCTCTCTCTACGGTACCTCCCTACCGGTGGATCCGGGCGAGTACCGCGTCGAAGTCACGGCTCCCGGGTACGAGTTGTGGATCGCGCAAGTCGCCGTGCAGGCGGGTGGCGGCAGCGCCAGCGTGCGGGTGCCGGCGCTCGAAAAGCGCGCCGCAGCGGCCAGCAACGCCAGCCCCCCGGCGGCTGGACCGGAACGCGCGCCGAAAGGGCCAGCGGCGCCCAAACCGGCCGTCGTTCGTCTGGATGACTCCGGCCTGGCCGCGGGTATCACCACGCAGCAGACCATCGGACTCGTAGTCGGCGCCGTCGGTCTGGTCGGTTTCGGGGTGGGCGGATACTTCGGGGTTCGGGCGATCACCCGCAACAGCGACGCCGAAGCGTATTGCCCGCGCGGCGCACTCTGCGACGCGCAAGCCGGCGAAGATCTGACCGACGAGGCGCAGCAGGCCGCGACGCTTTCCAACGTCGCCTTTGGCGCGGGAGCGCTGCTCCTCGCCACAGGCAGCGTCCTCTACCTTACGGGCAATCGCGACGAGCCCAAGGCGGTCCGGCTCACGCCCATGCTGCTGCCCGGCATTGCGTCCGCCAGCATCTCGGGGAGCTTCTGATGCGCCGGAGTTCTTTCAGCCGCACCCTCTTGCTGGGAGCGTGTCTGGCGGTGGGTCTCGGCGCCTGCCAGGTGATAGCGGGGATCGAGGAACGCAAGCTGGATCCGAACCTCGCCGCCGGTGATACCGGTGGCGCGGACGGCGCGGGCGGTGACAACATGGCCAGCACCGAATGCAGCCAGTACTGCACCCGCGTGATGGCCGCCTGCACCAGCGATTTCCAGGTCTACATCAACGAAGAGGTTTGCCTGGGCATCTGCGCGCTCATGGACCCGGGCGAAGCGATTGAGCCGGTCGGCAACACGGTCGCTTGCCGTTCGCACCAGGCCAAGCTCGCCGAACGCGAACCGCAGGACCACTGCTTGGCCGCAGGTCCAGGCGGCGCGGGAGTCTGTGGCAGCGACTGCGAGGCCTACTGCCAACTCTTCCCACTCACCTGCCCGGACAACATCGCCTATCCGACCAACACGGCCTGCCTTCAGGCGTGTTCAGGCCTGACCGACCAGGCGCGCTTCGACGTGCTCGCTGACCACGAGGGAGACACCATCGAGTGCCGCCTCGTCCACGTCAGCTCCGCAGCCAGCACGCCCGACCCGCACTGCGGGCACGCTCCGCTGGCTCCCGGCGGGCCCTGGTGCCGAGGCGAACCCGCGGACGCGCCGACCTGCGCCGAGTATTGCAGCATCGCGCTTGCGGCCTGTACCGGTGACCTCGCACAGTACGAAGATGCGGCCCAGTGCGAGAAGGTCTGCGCCTCGCTCGAACCGGGCACCCACGCGGATCGGGCCGAAGACACCGTCGGCTGCCGGCGCTACCACGCCTTCAGTGCCACGCTTGCCGCAGAAACGCACTGCTCTCACGCGGGACCGAGCGGGGACGGCCACTGCGGCGACGCGAGCCCGCTGCCGGTTGATGGCAGCGGCAACTGCGATGCCTACTGCAGCATCGCCGAGGCTGCCTGCCCGAGCGAATTCGGCATTGCCTTCAGCAAGGCCGCGGATTGCCACAGTCAATGCTCGCTGCTCGACGAGGCTGAACGCGACTCGAAGTACTCGGTGGAAAGCGGGCTTGCTAGCAGCGGTCTCCACTGCCGACTCCTCCAGGCGGCGCGTGCGTTTGACGACCCCACCGCGTGCCCGGCCGCCCTCGGCAGCGCTCCCTGCAACTAACAGATCCGCACAGCCCCAGCTTCAGCCCGCGGAGCGCACGTCACGGACGGAGGCCGCAGCCTGGACTCGGCGGATGCGAAGCAGCACTTCGTCCACGCATGTCGGGTGATAGAGCAGCGCGTTGTGGCCACAGCCCGCGATACTGAGGCGTTCGCCCGCTGCCAAGAAAGCGCCGCTCGGCACGACGTGATCCTCCTCGCCAGCTATCGAGAGATGCGGCACGCCAAGGCACCTGCGAGCGCCCTCGGCCAAGCGCCTGAGCAGCGCGCTGCCCGGAGCGACGTCTCGGCCAACCGGCGCCGGCAGCAGGCGAGCTCGTGGCGCTCCCTGAAACGGACTGCCGATGGAGATCGACTGCACCACGCGTGGATCCGAGCCAAGCTCTTGGACGAAATAGCGAACCGCCACGCCGCCGATGCTGTGGCCCACGAGGTGAATGCGCACGTCGCCTCGGACCCCCTGCACAGCCCGCAAGATCTCGCCGGCAATACGCTCGATGCCCGGTCCGGGGGCGTGCGTGAAGCTCGTCGTGTAGGCACCGGTCGCGCGCTCGATCTCGCTCCGCAGCGGACGCAAGACGCCGGCCGTAGCGAAGAGCCCGTGCACGAGCATCACCACATCGCGATCCGGAGACACCCACATTGGTCGTGCACCGCGCACATCACGGTAGATGAGCGTCGCCTGCCGCGCGAGAGCCGCAGCTTCGCGCCCGACCCCCTCGAGCGCGAAACGCACGCCCGAGCGCTCATCCCGCAGGGCGGCGGGAGCACCGCGCACAGAAGGCTTGCTCGCGTGGGCCACTGTCAACGTTTCTAGCGTCCCGAGAGCGACCAGGGCAACTTCGAGCTGAGCTAGCACTTGATAAATAAGCTGCCATCCGCGACCATCGGGGCCCATGGGGAAAAATTATGCGGCTTTCGGTACTGGAACGGGCAGATCGTCGCTTGCTGGTTGGCGCTACCGAGCACGCTGGCAGGCTGCTCCGGCGGCGAGTCCACCGACGGCAATCCCAACGGTGAGGGAGGCAGCGCCGTGGCCGGCAAGGCCAGCAGCGGAGGAGCTGGCGCGCAAAGCGGATCCCGGCCGGACGGAGGCTGACATCGAACCGCTGAAGGGAGTTCCGGCCAGCGCTTTCGAGGTCCTGAAGATGCCGCCGCTCGAACCGTAAGCCGC
>JANNWK010001237.1:0-2111 GCA_031408355.1 Myxococcales bacterium | reverse complement strand
ATGGCCTTGCCGTGCGTCCAATCGTCTTCGAGCGTGAGGCCGACGCCTTCCCCGGCGTTGCTGCGTTCCTGCACTTTCCTGCGTACTACCACGTGAGCAAGGGCGGCACGCAGGGCTTCGCGTTTGCTCGTTACCCCACGTCCGTCGTGCGCGAGCGGCGGCCGCAGGCGCACGCCATGCCGGACGGCGCCGAGTGGCACCCCGCCCAGTTTGACCCCCGGCGCGAGCTGCCGTTTTTCAACGCCTTCGTGGTGCGCTCACGGCGCGACCGAAAACTGGAGCTGTTCGGCGCGTCTGCCGCGGAGGTCGACCTGATTGGCCGGCACGGCACGTGGTGGGCCTACGCCAAGCGTGAGCCCAGCCTAGCCCTTCGCTGAGCGCGTCGCGTATTGGGGCGCCTCGCCCGCGCTCTGCCTAGCGCAACCAGACTTCGACGCGCCGGTTCTTCTCCCGACCGCTGTCGGTGTCGTTGGAAGCTACGGGCAGCTCGCTGCCCATGGCTTCGACGTCGACCGCGTGAACACCCCGCTCGCGCAGTTGCTCAGCTATCCGCTTGGGGCGCTCGAGCGACAGTTTGGCGTTCTGTGCCGGAGAGCCGCGCTTGTCCGAGAACCCCACCAAAACCAGCCGAGCCTGGCGACTCTCCCGCAAATAGGCCAACAGGCGGTCCAAGTCCCGAAGCCCGCGATTGTCGAGTTCAGCACTACCGGTGCGAAACCTGAAGTCGAGCGACAGGCGCTTTCCCGAGCGCGCCAGCGCCGCATAGCGAGCCGGGCAGCGCTCGCAGGAACCGGGATCCACAGCGCGCACGGTGAGGTCGACGAAGCCGCTGGCCTTGACGGCCTCTTGGCCCTGGCTCGACAGGGCGAAATTTACGAACTCGAGCGCGAGGGGCAGCACGTTCTGGACGGCTACGTAGAGGTAGAGTCGGCGTGACAGCTGGTAGCCTTCGGTTGCTACCGTGAACGCCGACGGGAAAAGCGAGATCGCTCCGGGCGCTCCGACCGCCAAGGCGCGTGCGCCGCGCACGTACGGAATGCCGATAAAGCCGATGCCCTGAGGATCGCCGGCAACGGCTCCAGAGAGTTCGATGCTGTCCACGAAGCGCCGCGCCGAGGCCGCCAGGGCTTGATCGCCTACGACCAGGTGTTTGAAGGTATCGAACGTCCCGGAGCGGTCGTCGCGAGCGTAGAGGTGAATTTTTCCGGGGGCGCCTCCGATCGCGGAAAAGTCAGCGACTTCACCGGCGAAGACGCGGCGCAACGTGTCGAGGTCGACCCGCTGTAGCGCACTGTTCGGGTGCACGATCACCGCTATGCCGTCTAGGCCGAGCACGTGCTCACCTGCGGCCGAGTCCAAGTCACCGAGCCCTTTGTCCCGTAGAAGCGCGACTTCATCAGGTTTGATGCGGCGTGAGCTCAAACCGACATCGCAGCGCCCTGCGGCCAGGTCCGCAAAGGCCGTCGTCGATCCTTGCGCGACCACTTCGATGACGCGCGGTGTGCCATCCCGCGGGTCGCGCGCCCGAATGCGGTTCCGCTCTCCCTGCGGCCCGCGCTCGACCGCGTCGTAGCCTCGATCCTTCAAGAAGGCTTCGGCCAGCCGCGGCGCCAGCTCCTGTCCGATCGTGTTGGAGCCGTGTAGCCGCAAGAGCAACTCGTCTGGCGGCGCCACCGCGCGCTCGACCGGCGCAGCCGCTTGGGCGTGCGGCGTTTGCTCGGCGCTTGGCCTGCGCGACCAGACCAGCGCTAGCATCACGGCAGCGGCGAAGCCTGAGAACACCAGTAGACGCCGCAGCCCGCCGCCTTCGGACCTCGCATCTTCACCGAAGCTGACGGATCGCGAACGCGCGCTGCTCGCTGGCTTGGCACTAGCCGGACGGCTCAGAGGAAACGTCGCGCCAGGCGCAAGCGGCGTGGTGGCGTCCTCACGACGCAGCGATAGCGAGCCGCTGTCCAGCAAAGGTAGCGAGCCGTCGGACAGGCCTCGCTCGCGCAGCGGAAGGAAGTCCGCATCAGTCTGCTCCGTCACGCTGATCACCGGGTCCTGGGCCTCGGCGTTGCGCAGGCAATCCCCGATTTGCCGCTGCGTCTTCGCGCGTAGCTCGCTGA
>JANNWK010001236.1:0-1944 GCA_031408355.1 Myxococcales bacterium | reverse complement strand
CCAGCGGTCGTGGTCCCCAAGCACACACCGCTGGCAGAGCATTCCTGGTCCTGCCGGCAGGCCTTCGCATCACTGCTGCAGTCCGTACGACACTGCCCGTCGCTGCAAACGCTACCGGTCGGGCACGTCGCCGCCGCGGCGCCGTCGCACTTCGCCTGCTGTGACGAGACGCACGCCGAGCCGTTCTCGCCCGCCAATAGGCAGTACTGGCCACTGGCGCAATCCTTGTCTTCGGTGCAGGGCGGGCTGCACGTCTTGAAAATGCAAACTTGAGATTTGCCCGCGCAGTCGCTGTTGAGCAGGCAGCTGCTGTCGGCCGCTGGCTTCAGCGTCGCGTCCTCGACACCCAGCAGGCTCTGGCAGCCCAGCGCGATGCTGGCTGAAAGCCCGAGCCAGCGCAGCACGCGGCCGGCGCTCCAAAACGTGGGGGGCTGGCGGGTAACGTTCGGTTTCATTTTTCGTCTTTCCTTCGCGCTCAGAGCTCAAAATTGCCCACGCACCAACAACCCAGAAAACCCAGGGCTAGCCGCCGGCGTCGCCTCGAGCCGCGCCGAGTCGGCCGGCTTCTTCGGACCACCCACGATGAAGAGGGTCACCCCCGCCGCCGTCAGCACACCGCCCGCGATGAGCGTGATGGTCGCCACCCCGGCCGCGCTCACCGCGTCTTCGCGTTTCTGTAAGGCGTCAGGCGGGCACTGGTTGTTCGAGTCGCAACCGTCGCTCTTCGATTCCTTGTTCAGGCTCGTCGTGCGCAGCGCAAAAACTCCGCTCACGCCCAGCCCCACCAGGCCCACTCCGCCCACCACCAGCCCAATCGTGCGAAGAGGAGCGCCGGCTCGTGCCGGGGCGCTGTCAGTGCTGAAGGCCGTGCTCACGCCTGTCTCCGCAGGGGCGGCCGCCTCCGCCGGGGCGTCTGCCAGCACGGGCACCGTGAGGCTCTGCAAATCCGCAGCCGCACCCAGCGTGATGGAGCCCTTCCAGGTCACTTTGCCCGGGGCGCTGGCCTCCACCAGGTGCACGCCCGGATCCACCGGCGAGGCCGTCCCCCAGGCGGCCCGGCCCAGCGCCACACCGTCCCGCTTCACCACCAGCCCCGGCACGGCAGCCGCCGCTTCGTCCACCACGAGCGTCAGGCGGGACAGCTTCGGCTCCAGCGCCGCCAGGTGGTCGCGCGCTGCTTGCTCGCGGTCCGGCCGACCGTCGCGCCGCGCGCGCGTGATGACGCCAGCAAAGCCCGCCCACGCGCTCGCCGTCTGCCCCGCCTGCTCCTGACACAGCGACAAAGCCAGCAACGTCCCGGTGCTCGCGTCCTGGCTGAAGCTCTCCAAGAGCTTCGGGCACGCGGCCGCGTAGTCGCCCTTCTCCATCAGCTCGCGTCCCTCGCGAAAGAGCGACTCGGCCAGCACCAGATCGGCGGCGAACGCGCCGCTTGAAAGGGACAGAGCGCTGAGCAGCACGGCGGTCGATACGATTCTGGGGCTCATGAAAAGGTTCCTGTGGGTCTTGTAGCTTAGCGGAGCTTAGCGGTCGTCCAGCAGCGGGCGCGACTTCGGTCTCTTGGTGTCTGGCGGGGGTGGCGGCGTCTTGGGAAGCGCCCCCACGTCGGTCACGCGCGCCTGCCGCCCATTCTCAGGCTATCCGTAGGGGAGAAGAGATGAGCTTCTCTTGGCGGCCTTTGGCCGTCAAGCCGGCACCAGGGTCGATTACCGCTGCCACCAGGCTAGCTGCAGCGGTGATCGAGAGTGCACCCTTGATCAATAGTCGAGCCGGCTGTCGAAATTTTGCACCGGGCGCGGACGTCTTCGGGGAAGGCGCTTCGCGGCTGGTGTGGCGGAGCATCTTGCGGCGGAACTGAAGCAGACAGCACCCGCCTGGACCCAAGAGGTGGGGAGCCTTCCCGAGCCGTTCTACGTCGGCCGGCAGCTGGCCAAGATGAAGCGGAGC
>JANNWK010001235.1:0-2161 GCA_031408355.1 Myxococcales bacterium | reverse complement strand
CGGCGACGGTTGCTCGGCTACGTGCGAGCTCGAGACCTCGGGCGTTGCGTTTCAAACGCGCAGCGACACAGAGGTCATCTTGCGCCTCTACGAGCGCGCACCGGACCGAGTCGAAGAGCACCTCAACGGCCTTCCCAGGGCCCTTCCCGCGCACACGGACCCGCTCCGGCGGGTCCTTGTGCAAGGCGAGTCGGAGGCTAGGCACGCTGGGTCACCCGGCAGTTCGCGGGCAGCTTCACTACGGCGCTTCGGGTCACCGGGGCCGTAGACCATCGCGAAACACGGGCGTCAACTCAGCGTAGACTCGGCTCATGCCGAAGCTGCACAACGAAGCGGATGCGAGCGTCGCGGGACAGCTATCGCCCGCGTTGTGTGATCGTGAGCTGCCGCACGCCATTCGGCACGACCTCTTTGGTGGCAGCGGAGCCGTGCGCGTCTGGGACCTTGCGCCGGCGCCCTCCCTGCCCTTCACGGCCGTGCTTGCCTGTGAGCTTTCACCTGGAGGCAGCGTCGGGCGGCACCTGCAAGAGCATTACCCGGAAATCGTGATCGGCATCTCGGGCACCGGCAGCGTCAGCGTGGACGGCGTCACGACGGTGTTTGGAGGAGGCTCGGTCGTGGCTCTCGCGCTCGGAAGTACGCTGGCGCTAGTGAACGACTCCGACGACCAGCCGCTGCGCTACCTGATCGTCAAGGCGCAGGGCTAGAGTTCGCCGCCGCCAGGCTCGCGTGCACATCGAGCGCGAGCGAGCATCCGTCGATGCCGCTGGCGTACTCGGCTCGAACCGTGGGCGACAGCCAGCTAGGGTCAACCCGTCGTCGCAGCCTCAGCAGCAGCGTCTCTGTGGCAAGGTCCACCAAACCCACGCGGACATGGTGAGCCCGCTCGCCATCCAGCTCCGCGGGCCCGACTCCGTCCGCCTCGTCCATGGCGAAGAGCAAAAACGAGGCCTTGGCCGCGAGCCGCATGGATACGAGCGGCACGCGGTCGAAGGTGCGCGCGAGCTTCTCGACGTCCCGCTGCTGCTCGGCGGCGAGCACGCGCGCTTGCCACGACGGAGCCAGAAATGGCAGCGCGACCAGCGCGTGGTAAAGGCGTTGCACTTGCGCCGTGCTGACCGCCGCCTCGCTCGAGCGATAGGCCGCACGCACCTTGGCCAGCAGCGCCTTCTCCGTCCGAGACGCCGCTGGCGAAAGCAGGCACAAGACCAACGGGTCCTTGCCGGACGCGGCCGCGCTCTCTTCGATGCCACGCTGGCTCACGAAGCTCGCGACCGGCCCGCGCACGTAGACGCTCTGGCGAGCCAATACGGCCGCGAGTCCTCCCGCGGCGCGGAGCTCAGCTGTCAGCAGATCCCCCGCGTAAATTCCCGCTTCCCGCTCGAGCCACGGCTTGACGCGCCCCCCGAGGTTCCGCTCTCGCGGCGTGAGCGCCACGGCTTCACGACGCACGCGAGCCAGCAGCTCCGCGCGGGCAGATTCGAGGTCTTGGTTCGCCCGGCGCCGCGAGACGACCAGCCACACCAGAGCACAGGCGATGGTGAGGAACATGCCGAGGCGGAGCAACGACAGCACGCGCGGCACAAGCCGGGAACCCGACGTCCCGCCGCGCCCTCCAAGGCTGGCGGCAACGCGTGCCGAAAGCTCCGGCGACATTCGCCGCGTGATCAGAAACGATCGCATCAGGGCGGTTCCTGCTCCGACTTCGCCTGCTGCTCCAGACGGAGGCTGCGCTCGACCAGCTCCATCAGTTGGTCGCCGGTGACGCCGAGCCGTTCGGCGGCGTGCCCCGCCAGCGAGGTTTCCGCGACGCCGGGCCTAAACTGGTAGGTGGGGCGCCGCTCAGGGTCGAGCTCCACCTGCAAGAAACCGAGATGCTTGATCTTCTTTTCGCGCCCGAGCCGCGCGGCGAACGCCAGGAAATGCGTGGTGATGAAGGCCTGGGGCCGGAGTCGAGTGAGCATGCTCACGACCAGCTCGAATATCTCCTCGCCCTCCGACGGATTGGTCCCCGAACATAGCTCGTCGAGCAAGATCACGGCACCGGGTGGCAAGCGTTCGAAGAGTTGCCGAATGCGCAAAAGCTCCATCCCGAGCCGCCCCTCCGCCTGATCGGCCCGGGTCTCCTCGATAAGCGACACGACCAAGGCCGGTGCCAGCG
>JANNWK010001234.1:0-1949 GCA_031408355.1 Myxococcales bacterium | reverse complement strand
CTGGTGCTGACATTCGACCCGCACCCCGCCGCGGTCGTCGGCCGCGGCGCGCTGCCAGCCTTGACGTTGCATGCGCGCAAGCTGGAGCTTCTGCAGCGGCAAGGCGCGGCGCTTGAGGTTCGGGTCGAGCCGTTCACGGTCGAACTCTCACAGACCAGCCCGCGCGAGTTCGTGGAGCGGCTCCTGGTGAAGAAGCTTTCTGCGCGCGTGGTCCTTGTGGGTGAGAACTTTCGCTTCGGTCGTGCCCGGGCGGGCGACTTCTCGCTCTTGGCTGAGCTTGGGCGCGAACATGGCTTCGAGGCCCGCGCCGCGGCACTGCAGTGCGACGCGCACGGCCCCATCTCGAGCACGCGCATCCGCCAGCGACTGGAGGCGGGGGACGTGGCGGAGGTGGAGCGCCTGCTGGGACGGCCGCACGCGGTCAGCGGCTCGGTGCAGGCGGGGGACGGTCGCGGTCGGAGTCTCGGAGTGCCAACGGCCAACATCGTGTCCGTGAGCGAAGCGTTGCCGCCGCACGGGGTCTACGCGGTGCTCGTGGATCGCCGGCTCGAGGGCGGTTTTCTGCAGCTCAGGGCGGGCGTTGCCAACCTTGGCATCAGGCCCACGGTCGGGGCAGGCCCCAGCTTCGAAGTACACCTGTTCGACTTCGACTCGGACCTTTACGGCGCGGAGCTACGGGTTCACCTGGTGGCTCGCCTCCGCGATGAGCAAAAGTTTTCGGGCATTGCTGACCTCAGTGCGCAAATTCAGCGAGATATCGCGGTTGCTCGCTCGGTCACTTCGCTGCGCAAGCCGGATCCCAGCGCGCTCGGAGCGTGGTACTGATGGCGCCGCCCATGGACTTCGACCCTTCCGAGCTCGACTCCCTGTCGCGTGAGGACCTGATCCTACGGGCTCGGGCTCGCGGCGTCGAGCGACCGGAACAGATGACTCGCATCGAGCTGCGCGATGAGATCGTGCGGCGGAGCGAGCCCGATCTCGAGCGGCAGCGCCGTTCCAGGGGATGGTTGGGGGTTGCCCGGGATCTGCTCGCGAGCGTCGTCGAATCGGGCTTGAACCTGCCGGACGCCGCAGCGGCGATCCGCGGAGACGCGAAGGGTGATCTGGATCTGCAGGGGCCACCGCCTGTTGCCACCGTCACGCTCGCCGAAATCTATGCAACGCAGGGGCACTACGAGCAAGCCCTGGAGATGCTCGACCAGGTGCTCGCGGGCGAACCCGAGCACGCTTCCGCCATCAAGCTTCGGGCCCGCCTGGTGGATGAGCGGGACCAGCCGCGTCGCAGGCGTACTGACGCTGCGAAGCTCACGTCGACACCGCCCGCCCGGGCGAGCTTGCCCGCCGAGGTCGTCCTGCCGCCGCCCGCTCCGACGGCGGCTCCTCCTGTTGCGCCGCCGGCCCCCGCAGCGAGCGAGTCGACCAGTAGCTTCCCGCCAGGAGTCGTGGTCTTGCGTTCCGGTGCGCGGGTCTTCGTGTACTGGCGTTTGCCCGATTTGTCGCCGGCCCATCGCCTGCGGACCGCTACCGTTCGTCCGTCGCCCGTCGGCCCCACCGTCGAACAGCAGGATCACCCGCTGGCGTCGGCTGTGGGCGGCTTCTGGTTGCCGCGCTTGGGGCTGGGCCACGAAGTGCGCGCCGCGGTCGGCGAGCTTCTGAGCGAGGGGTTCGTGCCGCTCGCGGTCGCTTCCGTTTCGGGTACCGACGGGGCGGGTAGCCCTGGGCCGCCCCTGTTCGAGGTAGAGCCGGCGTTGGCCGAAGCGGCACGCGCCGCCGCGAGCGGCTGAGAGCAACAATGAACTCCCACCTGTTGCGTCTGCTGCTCCTCGTTCCCTCGGTTACCCTGCTGGCGGTGGCCAGCTGCGGTGGCGACGCGGAGAAGTCCGCCGCGCGAGGTGGCGCGGGGACCGGGGGGGCCGGCGAGGCCGGTGCACAGGGGGCGGCACTTTCCG
>JANNWK010001233.1:0-2293 GCA_031408355.1 Myxococcales bacterium | reverse complement strand
GGCCCGCTATTCCGTTGCACACGTCGGCGGTGGCAGCGGCTTTTGCGCCGAGAGCGCCATCCAGGTGCAGGGTGACACCGTGGTCATCCCACTGACGACGCCCGGAGACGTGGCGGTCGCACGCCTCATAGATTTCACATTGATAGACGTGTGCGGCAACACCCATCAGTTCGACGCTTCCGGTGCGCCCGCTTGTTATGATCTTGGGGGCCCAAACAACGCCGGTGGCGTATTCGCGCTTACGTGCTCCGGCTATGGCGGCACTTGCCCGAGACAGTGCGACTAGCCTCGCCGCTTCCTCTCCGAAGGCCCCCGGGCCCGCGGCATCCTACGGTACGACCGTGAACGGCAGCGAAAGGTCGACCTCACTGCTGCAGGGCAGATCGCCCGGCTCGTTGACGAAGATTTTCATGGTGTATTGACCCGCCGCTGCGAAGGGCGGATTCGTCACCTTGACGTGCTTCTTCAACCGCCCAGACTAACCGGGCACGCCCCCATACTCAAGCGTGCCCCGGAACCGGCCGCGGGTCGCTAGCGCAGCTGGACGCTGAGCCCGCCGATCGGCTATCCAGGTTCAGGTGGTCACTGGCAGTGCTGAGAACCCAAGCGGACGGCCGCCTTGCCTCCGGCGCGGCGCCTGGGTGCGAGCGCTGTGCACGGCGCTCATCCTTTGGACGCCAGGTCTGGCTTCTGCGCAGGTGCCGGGCCTCAGCGTCACGTGGAGCGCGCCGCCTGTGTGTCCGGACGTGGCCGAGCTTGAGCGGGTCATCCAGGCGCTGCTGGGGGAAAAGCTCAATCCGGCAGGCGGGCGTGCCCTGGAAGCTCGGGTGCAGGTCGAGCAGAGGGCCAATGGGCGCTGGCGAGCGGACGTCGTGGTGGCAGGCGCTTCCAGCGGTCGCCGCCGCCTGGAGGGCGGTTCTTGCGGCGCGGTGCTCCAGGCCAGTGCCGTGGTGATAGCCCTCGCCCTCGAACCCGGTGCCCGGAGGGAACCCACTCCGGAGCCGCCAGCCCCGCCGGAGCCAGCTCCCCCCCGCGCACGCATTGAGCGTCCACCGCTTGCGCCTTTCGTGCTGGGCTTCGCGGGCGCCGCGGTCGGCGCGTTGCCCGGCCTCGCTCCCGAGCTCGGCGCAGGCGCCGGACTGAAGCGCGGCCGCTGGCAAGCGCAGCTCACCCTCGCGTACGCCCCCGAGCAGGAGGCACGAGTGGCCAGCAGCAGCGAGGGGGCGGGTATCAGCCGCTTCACGGCGACGGCCAGCGGCTGCTTCGCGGTCATCGCCACGCGCCCTGTCGCGTCAGGCTTGTGCTTGGGCGCAGCACTCGAAAGGCTGGCCGCGGAAGCCAAGGGCGTGGCGCGCCCCGGCCAAGGCTCGACGCTGCTGCTCTCGCCCCTGCTCGCCTTAAAGTCTGAAACGCGACTCAGCTCGCGATGGTCGTTCGTGCTCGCCGTCGCCGGGGTCGCACGGCCGTATCGTCCGCGCTTCGTGGTCGACTACGTGAAGCCCGTGTACGCTATTGCGGCCGTGGGCGGATCTTTAGAAGGCGGGCTGCAACTTGCGTTCTGAGCCAAAAAAGGCGACTTATCGGTGCGGGCTGCCGAGATCCGCGCTCATCCTGGCGGCGCTTGCGGCCTGGTCCTGCGGTCACGGCGCGGACATCAACATCGGCTTCAGCGACCGCGCGAGCGCGGGCGCCGGCGCGACTGCAGGCGCTGGGCCCAGCCAGCCCGTCGAACCTTGCGTGGCCATTTGGGGTCCCATCGAGCCGCTCGCCGAACTCAACACTCCAAGTCCTGATTGCGGCGGACACATCACCTCGGACGGACTCACCTACTACTTCGACTCCGAGGTCGACGGTAATTGGGAACTGCTGGTCGCCCGCCGCTCGGCTGCTGGCGCACCCTTTGCGGCCCCGACGCCGCTCACCGAGCTGAACACGGCCCGTAGCGAAGCCGATCCCGCAACGACTCCGGACGAGCTCGAGCTCTTCTTCAGCGGCAATCGTGACGGCGAGAACTGCTTGTATCAGTCTACTCGCTCGACACGAACCGAGCCTTGGGGCGCCCCAACTCGGCTGAGCGCACTGTGCCCGGTGCCTTCCGTGGCTCCGTCGGTCAGCGCCGGTGGCCTGACGCTCTACTATACCATCGCCGGCGACTCGCGCGTCTTTCGCCAGGTGCTGTCCACCGGGACGGTGACGACGGTACACGACTTCGGGCCGGCGGGTATCGCGCGAGATGCAAGTCTGTCCGATTCGGTGCTGTCCACCTGTACCGGGCCGATCAGCGGGTCGAGGC
>JANNWK010001232.1:0-12446 GCA_031408355.1 Myxococcales bacterium | reverse complement strand
GGAGCAGGGGCGGAGCCGAGCTATTGGGCGGAAAGGCTGGCTCGGGTGCGGGCAGCGGCGCGGGCGTGACAGGCACGGGGGCGTACGTGGGCGCAGGCGTGTACGGGTTCGCAGGCAACGCGGGCGGAGCCGGTGCGGGCGTGTACGGAGTCGGAGCCGGAGCCGGAGCCGGCACGGCGGGGGCAGGCGCGGGCTCCGGAAAACTTGCGCTGGACTGAGCGACGCCGTGACGCGCCACCAGCAGGAGCGAACCCGCCAATACCAGCGCAGTCACACTCCCTTCACGCCCAGTGCACCGCCTTAACCTCAAGATCCCTGTCGGCTCAAATCCCGAACCACTCCGCCGGGTCGGCCGTCTCCTGCCCGATCCTTAGCTCGAAATAGAGCATCGAGCCAGCCGAACCTCCGCCCACGGTCGCGATCCGCTCACCGCCCTTGACCTCGTCCCCCACCTTGACCTCGATCTCGAGGAGATTCGCGCTCACGCTGTAGTAGCCCGCGCCGTGGTCGATGATCACCGTCCGCCCGTAGTCGGCGTAAGCGTCAGCAAACGCGACGCGGCCGAGGAAGACGGCCCTCACTGCGGAGCCGACCGGCGCCCGCATCTCGAGGCCAGGCCCATTGGCGCCCTGCCGGCGCGAAGAGCGAATTTCCGAGCGACCCGCGAGTGGGAATGGCAATTGCCCCTTGAGACTCGCCATGCCCGAGGCGGCGGTCGCGGCGCCGCTCGGTGACGCTCCGTAGACGGCCGTGTGATCGTCAAAGGCCCCGCCGAGGAAGGCCCGCTCGAAGGCCTGTTCGCGGTCACGAGCAGCCAGCAGCGCGGTCTGGGCTTCTGAGAGGGCGCGCTGCTGCGCAGCCAGGGGACCGCGGCGCTCCGCGAGCTGCGAGAGCCGTTTGCCCAGCGCGTTACGGCGCTCAAGCGCCTGCCGCTCGAGCGTCAGATCGCGGGCCAGTGAGCGATGCAGGCGTTCGATGCGCGCCGCGTGTTCGACGAACGCCTGAAACCCCCCGCCGACGGGCAGGATGCCGGCGCGCGCTAACTTGGTGTAGGCGCGACCGCGCGCCAACGTACGAGCCCGGAGCATCTGGCTCTCCTGACTCAAGCCCTCAAGCTCCTTCTGGGCTGCGGCGGCGGAGCGCTCAAGCTCTGTCAGCTCGCGCTCCAAGTCAGCGGAGTCCGAGACGACCGTCGCCCCGTCCGGCGCCTGGGGCAAACTCGCGCCGGGCGCGGCCCGCGCGGGCGTGTCGAGCGTGAGGGCCGCCGCGCTCACGGCTACCGAAAGCAGGGACAACGGCGCGAGCCACGCGTATCTCATACAAATAGCAGCTTCCGCAGGCTGGTGTGGGCCGCCACGGCGCCGAGCAGCGCTCCGGACGCCACCAGTCCGAGCACGGCCGTCCAAGGCAGAAATACCGGGGTGGCGCCGAGCAAGGCCGAAAGCCCGCTGTCGAAATGGCTTTGAACAATGCCAAAGAGCAGGCCTAGGAGCACAATGGCGAGCAGCGCGCCAATCCCACCCTGAGCCGCTCCCTCCACCACGAACGGGCGGCGCACGTACGAGTCCGTAGCGCCCACGAGCTTCATGACCTCGACCTCGATCCGACGTCGCTGCAGGCTAAGCCGGATCGTCGACGAGACGACACTCACGACGGCCGCGAGCACGACGGCCGCGAGCAGTAGCGAGGCGCTCACGCCGCCGGTAAGGAGCGCCGCCAGGCGTTCGCTCCACGCCCCGTAGGTCTCCACACTCTCCACGGCGGGTAGCGAACTCAGGAGGGACGACAGCTTGGCGAGTCTCTGCGCGGCGCCCGTCGTCTCGATCGCGACCTCAAGCGACGCCGGAAACGCCTCGGTCGGCAGCGAATCGAGCACCGGATCGTTCGACAGTCCGAGCAGCTCACGCCGAGCGTCCTCGCTCGAAACGATGCGGACTCGGGTCACGCCGTCGCTGGCGAGTAAAGCTTTCTCGATGGCCGCGACCTGAGCGGCGGTGGCGTTGTTGCGCAGGAACACCGAAGCGCGTCCGGTTTGCGCCCAGCGCTCCCGAACTTGACCCACATTGACGACGAGCAGCAACGCTGCCGCCAGACAAACGAAGGCCACCGCCACCGAGAACATGCTCAGCGCGTGCAGGCGCCAATCGTTCTTGGCACCCCTAAACGCGCGCTGAATCGGGCTTTGAGCCATCTTAGGCCACCCTCCGCCCGGGCTCAGGTGCCAAGACGACATCGTCGGCTAGGCCTGACGGAACGTCGGTGGCCTTGCCGTCGTCGAGCACCACGACGCGCCTGGGTCGAAGGTCGAGCAGCGTGCGGTCGTGCGTGGCGAAAAGCACGGTGACGCCGGTGTCGTTAATGTCCTCCAGCAAGCCCAAGATATCGACCGCCAGCTGCGGATCCAGATTGCCCGTTGGTTCGTCGGCCAGCAGCAAGGCTGGCTCACCGACGATCGCTCGAGCGACCGCGACCCGCTGCTGCTCACCGCCCGAGAGCGTCCCCGCCAACTCAGAACCGCGACCCGAAAGACCGACACGCTCCAGCGCCTCCCCCACGCGAGTGCGCGCCAGGCGCTCAGGGAGGCCCAGCACCTCGAGCGGCAGCGCCACGTTCTCGAGCACGCTCCAGTTTTTTACCAACTTGAAGTCCTGAAACACGATCCCGATGTTCCGGCGTAGGAAAGGGATCGAGTTGCCGGTGAGCCGGCCCACCTCGCGCCCGAGAAACAGAATGCGCCCTTCGTCCACCGTCTCGGCCGCGTAGAGCAGTCGCAGCAGCGTGCTCTTGCCGGCGCCCGAAGGTCCGGTCACGAACACGAACTCGCCGCGCCCGATGCTCAGGCTGAGCCCCTTCAAGACGGGCGCGTCGGCCCGATAGGACTTGTGAACGTCCTCGAACGTGAGGATGGGTCGCCCAGCTGCGAGCGGATCGAACCTGCCACCCTCGCGAAGAGCGGGGCGGTACGGACGACTTTTGAGGGCCGATTCCATGCCGCCCGAGGTAATCAGGGAGCGGCAAAGTGGGAAACTTTTCTGCGAACCCGGCCAAGCCGGTCATCGCAGCTGGCAAACCGGAGAAATATCTTTGAAGATCGCATACTTCGGGCTTCCACTGGGGGCCCTGTTGCTGGCCCGGGACGGTCACGAGCTCGCCCTGGTCGTGCTCTCACCGCTGGCCGCGCCAGGCCGCCGACGCCTTCAGCGCCAGGCCACGGCCTCCCTGCTTCTCGACGCGCTCTCACCGGACGCGACGCTGGAACCCGACGCGACGCTGGAAGCGAGGATTGCCCAGGCCCTGTTCGACTGCCAACCGGATCTGCTCATCTCTTGGTTCTGGACCCGAAAGCTGCCGCAAGCCTGGCTCGAAAGCGCGCGGCTGGGCGCGATCGGCGCACATCCTTCACTCCTGCCCCGCCATCGCGGTCCCAACCCTTACTTTTGGAGCATCGATTCGGGCGACGAGCTGGCCGGCGTCACCGTGCATCGGCTCGCGGCCGAGTACGACACGGGAGCCATGTTGGGCCAGCGGACGATTCTGCTCGGTCAACGCAACGCCTGGCAGCTGGCCCGCGCCCTGGATCGACCCGCCCTCGGGCTACTGCGCGAAATCGCGGGGCGTTTCGCTGAGCTCAGCAGGGTCGACGCCGCGACCGCGACGCCCCTCTCAGAAACCGAGCAGGTGGAAGCGCTCGCCAGCTGGGCGCCAGAGCCCACCGGCGGCGAGTTGCGGGTCGACTTCGGCTGGAGGACCGAGAGGGTGCTGCGGCGGATCCGGGCCCTCTCCCCGACACCAGGCCTCGCCCTGGAGGTCGCTGGCGTGAAGCTATTCGTGACGCGGGCCGAGGCTGCGGACAGCTACTTGCGCGCCCTTTTGCCGGGAGAAGCTCAAATTGGTGAAGAGCTTCTGCTGCGAACGGGGGATGGCGCGGTCCGGGTCACCGGCGCGCTATTCCCCAGCCCGGCCCCGGAAACGCCGCGCGACGGGCAGCCCGAGGACGACGAGAACGACGACGACGGCGACCTGGCAAATTCAGCAAGCGACGTCGTGGCCCTACTGAAGCGCGACAGCCGGCCGTAAACCCTTGGAATCGCAAGCTCGGATGATAGAGTCCGGGTTCTATCTTCGGAGGATTCATGTCTGATCCCGTGAGCCTGGCTCGGGCCGCCCGTGAGAACCTTGCGCGAGGTCTCGCCGCGCTACAGAGCCCCACAGTTCCGCCCCAGGTGATGGCCGTCGCCGAACCGATAGCCCATGCGATGAGCGCGCTGCATCACGTGGAAGCGACCCGGGGTGCAGCCAGCAGCCAAGCTGGACCCGCCGCGCTCAACGCGGCCCGGCACGCACTCGCGATGCTCCAGCAACACCCGCCGGGTCACGCCGCCGTGGAACAAGCCATGGAGGCCATCGCAGGCTCGCTCAGCTTGATCCACCAGCTCTCGCAGACCCCAGCGCCGGCTCCCGCGCCGCAACCCGCCGCGGCCTTCGCCGGCACGGTCGCAATGCCTCCTCTGCAACAAGCGGCTCCCGCGACGCAGCCGTCTCCGCAGCCCGCCTATCAGCAAGCGGCGCAAGCGCCAGCGCCCGGCGTGGGCGGGGCCGGAGCGCCGCTTCGCCTCGAAGCCGAGCTCGGAGCGCACAGCACCACGAACTTCTACAAGGGGCTGAGTGGCAACGACGTCATCGACTCCGGCGGCCTCTTCATAGCCACCTACCAGATCCCGCCCATTGGTCGGAACGTCTCCGTCAAGGTTTCCATGCCAGGCGGCTACGAGTTCGAAGCTCTCGGCATCGTGCGCTGGACGCGCGAAGCGCCGCTCTCGGGCTCGGATTCGCCGCCCGGCTTTGGGGCACAGTTCACCCAAATCACGCCCGAAGGTCGGCAGCTCGTGTATCGCTACGTGCGCAATCGCGAACCGCTCTTCCACGACGACTTGTGAGGGTCGTGGGGCGGGAGCAAGCTCCCGAGGCACCAGGCGCCAAGTGAAACGACGGTTTGTCGGCTGGCTCGTCGGGTTGCTCTCGGTAGTGACGCTCGCTGGCAGCGCCGCGGCGGGCGATCCGCAGCTGACCTGGCACACCCTGCAGACTCCGCACTTCCGCGTCACCTTCCACGGCGGCCTTGAACCCCTAGCGCAGCGCACGGCGTCCATCGCCGAGCACGTCTACACAACGCTGGGGCGCACGCTGGCGCAGCAGCCGAGCGAGGTCGTCGAGATCCTGCTGTCTGACGAAGCAGACTTCGCCAACGGCTCCGCGGGCGCCATCCCTTACAACGCCATACGCTTGTTCGCGACCGCGCCGGACGACATGTCCCCGCTCGGCGAGCACGACGACTGGCTCACCGAACTCATCACCCACGAGTACACGCACATTCTCCACGTGGACAACGTCTCCGGGCTGCCGGCGGCGCTCAACAAGGTTCTCGGCAAGACAGCCGTGCCCAACCAGGCGCAGCCGCGCTGGGTCCTGGAAGGCCTGGCCGTTGCCATGGAGAGCAGCCACACCACGGGCGGGCGCCTGCGCTCGACCCAGTTCGACATGTTCCTGCGCGCCGACATATTGGAGGACAACTTCGCCCGACTCGATCAGTTCTCCAACTCGCCGCGGCGTTGGCCAGGCGGCAACCTTTGGTACCTGTACGGCTCGGGCTTCATCGGTTTCATCAACGACAGCTACGGCGAGAGCGTGTTCGCGGCCGTTGCCGATGACTACGGGGCTCAGGTCCTGCCCTGGGCTATCAACCGTTCGATCCGGCGAGTCACTGGCCGCACCTACGAGGAGCTCTACGACGGTTGGCAGCAGGCGCTGCTACGGCGCTACGGCGCTCAGGCAGCAGGCATTCGCGCGCGCGGCCTACGTGAAGGCAAGCGACTGACCCGGCATGGGCAAGGGGCCGGCGGAGCGCGCGTGACCGGCGCCTGCTCCACGCTCGGCAAGCCAAGCCTGCTGTATGCGCGCGAAGACGGGCACACGCCGGGGGGATTCTACGAACTCGGGCTCGACGGCTCGGACCCCGAGGGCAAGCTACGGGCTCGCGCCAATGGCCAAAGCATCAGCCTGGCGCCCGACTGCTCGTTTCTGTTCGAGGAGACCACCACATCGGCACGTCGTTACAGCTTCCTGGACATCTTTCGGCAGTTGCCCGGCACGTCGTCGGCCAGCGGTCGCGAGAACACCCGCCAGCGCCTGACGCAAGGGCTACGGGCTCGCAGCGTCGACGTCAGCCCGGACGGGCGGCGCGTCGTTTACGTCACCAATGATCGCGGAACCAGCACGTTGCGCATCGCAGAGTTGACGCCTGAGTTCGAATTCCAGAGCGCACGCGCGCTGGTCCCGAGCGCCCGCTACGAACAAGCCTACACGCCGCGCTTCTCAGCTGACGGGCGCAAGGTCGCCTACAGCGCCTGGACGAGCGGCGGCTTCCGCGACATCCGCATCGTGGATCTGGCGACTGGGCAGTTCAGCGAACCCTTTCACGATCGGGCGATCGATCAGCAGCCGGTGTTCTCGCGCGACGGGAAAATTGTCTATTTCACGTCGGACCGAAGTGGGGTCGCCAACATTTACGCCTACGAGCTCGCGACCCGCAGGCTCTGGCAGGTGACCAACGTGATCAACGGCGCCTACCAGCCGGAACTCTCCGCCGACGAGAAGACGCTCATCTACCTTGGCTACACCAGCGCAGGCTGGGATCTTTTCCAGCTTGAACTCGCGCAAAACCGCTGGCTCACCCCGGAGCCCTACGTGGACAAGCGGGGCGCAAGATCGGATCCGGTGCGCACCCGGCGTTACCCGGTAGAGCCTTACCGCGCGCTGCCCACCTTGCGGCCGCACCAGTACTACGTGCAATATGGTCCCGGCGCCTTCGGGAACACTTTGACCGTGAGCACGAACGGCGGAGACATCGCCGGACTGCACGGCATCGCGGCCGCGGTCGGCATCGACGTAGACGCCAAACACTCCGATCCCCAACTAAACTTGGACTACGCCTATGGGCGCCTGCCGTTCTCGTTTCAATTGTCGGGATTTCGCAGCGCCACTCCGCGCAACGACTACCAGTACAGCGAACGACGTCCGCCTATCGTTGAGCACTTAACCGGCGTCGCAACCGGCCTTTCTATCGGCGCGCGCCGTGACTACGAATGGGAGCAGGGCTCGCTCAGCTACACGCTGGCAGAATTTGCGCAGCGCCTACCGCTGGGCTTGCCCGACCCGTACGCGCCACTACCAAGCGAGCCGCACCGTGGCTTTCTGGGCCTGATGCACTTGGGCTACAGCTACTCGAACGCCGAGGCCTCGACCTACGCTATCAGCGCCGAACGCGGCTTCGAGCTCAACGTGGGCAGCGACTTCGCGGATTCTGTCCTGGGCAGTGACTCGTCGCTCGTCTCGTTCAGCGCCACGGCCACCGGCTACTTGTCGATGCCGTGGGCCAACCATCATGTGCTGGCGCTCGCGCTCTCGGCGGGAACCGGAACGGGCACCTACCCGCGGCGCGGCTTGTTCTCGCTTGGTGGCTTTTCTGATCTACCGTTGCTCGACGCCTTCACCGCCAACCTTCGCCAGAGTTCGTTCCGCCTGCGCGGCTACGAGCCTGGCCAGTTCGCCGGCAACGATTTTAACCTGGCCAACCTCGAGTACCGTTTCCCCCTCCTCTACGCCGATCGCGGGCTGAGCACCCTGCCGGTGTTCCTGCGCACGCTCGCCGGCAACGTGTTTGCCGACTGGGGAGGCGCCTACGAAAGGCTCGACCCGAAGGATCCGCTGGCCTCCTACCACTTGGGTGTCGGCGCCGAGCTGTGGGTCGAACTCATTTTCGGCTACTTCCTGAGCGGGAACCTGCGCATCGGTGTCGCTAAGGGCATCGATGCGCTGGCGCCCAGCGGTCTGCAAACCTACAGCGTCGTGTCCTCGGCCTTTTAGCCGCCCCGCAGGCCTTAGCAGCGCGCAGGTCCGCTCGCGCCTCGGAACAACCGCCGGATTCTTTCCCGGGGTCCGAAAGGCCTGCTAGGCCCAACACCATGCGTAAGCTCTGCCTGCTTCTCGTTCTCGGGCTGGGCGCCTGCGTGACGCCGCCCAGTCCCGCCGAGCGCGTCACCGACGCCGCCATGGAGCTGAACCTGGCCGCGCGCTTCGGTCAAATTGACGTGGCGGTGAGCAGAACCGCGCGGGGCGCTCGACCCGACTTCATGAAGCGCCACGCGGCCTGGGGCCAGACGCTGCGCATCGTGGACGTGGAGATGGCCAGCCTCAGCCTGCCCGAATCCGATCGGGCGGTGGTGCTGGTGGACTACGCGTGGGTCCGGCACACAGAAGGGACCATGCGCGCCACACGCGTCGAACAACACTGGAAAGAAGACGGCGGCTGGCACCTCGTCCGCGAGCGCCGGATCGCTGGCGATCTAGGGCTGCTTGGCGAGGTCGTTCAGATCGTGCCCAGCCAACATCCGGACGCGCACTTCGCGACCCGCACCATCCAAGCCGACGGCGCGGCCGCTACCGAGTAGCGGGACTCGTCACCCGCAACGTGAGCACGAACGCGCCGCGCCAAAGGCGACGGACGCACATCCCAACTTGCCCAAGCTAAGCGGGCGGCGCAGCGCCTCGGCGCGAACGCCGTAGCGTGCTCATCAGCTCGCGCTGGCTGCTGCTGCCGCCTTCTTGCGCGTGGGCTTGGTCGGCGTCGTCTTGCGCGTCGCGCGCGCCACGTCTGCCTTTCGACCCAGGCGCGCCTTCTTCTTCGCCTGGCGGCGGCGGCGGGTCATCTTCACTGAAGCACGGCTATCGAACTTTCCCATCGACGGCCCCAATACAGCGCTTTTCGTCGAATGGCCAGTCCGAAGCCCCTGAATTCGTGGAGCGGGCCTGCCCGGCCGAGGGCTCAGCCGCTGGAAGCGTCTTCGAGGGCTTGCTCGCGGTCCCGTACCTCGAGGCGATAGCGGCTGTTGACCGTCTCTATGTAGAAGACGTCTTTGGCCGCAACGCGCAGCACTCGCTTCACCGGCGTCGTCACATACTCGTGCATTCCATCGGAAAACTCGATCACCACGACGGAACCCTTACGCGGGGCCCGCACCAGGCGACCGGCCACGGCCCGCGACCCGCGACCGAGCTTCCGGAGCACGACTTGCACAGGTCTTACTCTAGCAAGGTCCATTGATGAGTCCACCAGGCAGTTGGGGGAGCGCGCGGGTCGGGGTGCGTGAAATGTCGGCCAGTGTGGGCCGGGGCGGATTTTTCCTAGAATTTCCTAGAAACTGACGGCCGCCGTCACTCGAAATAGGGGTCCGGACAAGGACAACTCCCCCAGGTTCAGAGGCGCCAGCCGTACCGGCGCGGTCCCCGCCTCCTCGGGGCGAAGGACGAGGTCGACGGCGGTCGACCAACCATAACCCCCCTCAGCCGCCAGCCAGATCCGCGGCTTGCGCGAATCTGCCGTGGCGTAACCGTAGAGTTCCACGACCGCGCCCGCGGTGGCGTCAAACCCAGGCGCCCAACCACTCGCTACCAGTGCTCCGGCGCTTGGATCCGTCAGCTTGGCGTGGGTGTACGAAAGCGTCGGCGAAACGCGCAGGGTTGCCGCCGCGACGCGCAGCACATGATAGCGAGCCTCGGCACCTAGCCCGACACGATACAGGTCCAAGGAGGTCGTCGACCCTCGAACTGCCGAGCCCTTTCCCCCGAGGTCCAAGAGCGCACCCGCGGCGAGCGAAAGCCGATCGCTCGTGAGCAGCACGTAGGACGCGCCCGTCGTGAATTGCGCGACCACGTCGTTCTTGGCGAAAGGGTCGAGCCCTCCACTTCCAACGAACTGGGTGCGCACGCCAGCCTCGAGCCGGAGGTGTCGCTGATGCGTGCCGAGCGGCTCGTCTTCGGCCGCTGCGGGAGCCGCGACAACGAGCAACCCGATGCCGAGCAAGCAGCGCGCTGCCACCGATTTCAGCAGGCGTCTCATTGCACGCCTCCCAGCTCGAGCGCGCTGAAGAAGCGCGTTCCAGCGGTTTCGGGCTGCACGCCATCAAACAAGGTCGCCGCGAGCGAGGAACCCGAGCCGCTCGGGAGAAGGTGCAAGGCCATCACGCTGCGCATATCGGGCGAAAGCCTGGTTTGTACGTCGTGCACGTACGAGATAGGGCGCTGCGTGGACAGGGAAGAAGGCTGAAGCGGGTCGAACCTGAGCTGAGCGAACGAATTGAATCCAGCATCGAAGGCCCAGAGCCGTTGGCCGTCCGGCGAGACATTCAGGGTGAGGTTCTTGAGCAGATCCAGAGGCAAGCTCGTGCGCTCGCGCAAATTGAGAACGTAGAACTGTTTAGTGCTCGCCGTGGTGTTGGCAAGGATTTTTGTATCCGCGAACTCTTCGCCCGGGATGTCGAGCACCGTGTCGATGCTGATGCCGATCGGGTAGCTGTCGATGCTGCGGTAGGGCGTGCCGGTCGTGGTGCCCAGGCGCCAAAAGGCAATCGTGTTGCCCTGCCCGTACAGGAGCGCAATGTCCTCCCCGGTGCTTTCCGTCACGTCGTCGGTGATGCGCTTGATCTTGTCGAAGCCCTGCGGGAGCTCCACGGCTTGCACTCTGCCGGAGGCGGGCTCGACCAGCATGGCGGCCTTCTTGCTTGGAACGAGCGCAGCCAAGCGGAGGCCACCAGCCTGCTGAGTTTGCACGAAATCGATCGTGCTCGGGACACCGCCTACATCCACCAAGTTGGCAGCCAGCGAGAAGGCGTGCTCGGCGCTCTTCGACTCGCCGAGGCTCAGTAGGTAGACGCTGGGGTCGCCTGCCAGTCGCACGGCCAACATGGGACCGACCTCGCCCTCGACCCCGTCATGAAATACCACCTCGTCCGGCGAAGCAAAGCCGCCTCCAACGCGCTCCGGGAGGCCGACCGTGATCTCTGGGGCATCCAGGTCGGCGAGGTCGATAATCGCTAGATCCTGTTCGCGTTGAACGACGAGCAGGCGACGAGCCTCAGCGCCGGGCGCCGACATGGCGCCTGTGAACGTGAACCGAATCGGCTTGCCACCGTTGCTGTCCAGGGTCTTGGTAGTGGTCGTCTTCTCCCCGAGTCGGACCAGAATGAGCTCGTTCGGATTCGAGACGAGCCCTTCGCCGCCGTGAATGATCAACCACTCGCCCAGCGGGTCGACTTCCAGGCGCTCGTACGGGTCCTGAAGCTCGTATTTGGCAAGCTCACTGGGCGAGGCGCTACCATCAAACACGCGCAGCTGCGGCTTCTCGTCGTCGGCGTTGAAGCGCGGCTGAACCCCTCGCGAGAGCACGAACAGCTGCTCACGCGACGGCGAAGGCACGAATTTGACCACGTCCAGCCCGACCGGCAGCCGCGCCACTGAGAGATCAAGCGGACGAGGCGACGTCAACATCATCAGCTCGTTGAGGCTCGGATCGAGCACCGCCACCGAGCCGGTGAGTCCCTCGATGCGGGGTTCACCGTTCAGCGACGGCGAGAAGGCAGCGTCGTACTCTAGCGGGCGCCCGCCGCAGCCGGCGACCAACACGAGCAAGCCAAGCCCGGCCAGGGCACCTGTGGAATCAACAGATCTCTTCATCGTCTCCTCACAGTTTCAGGGCGCAACGTCAGTCCAAGATGCGAGCGGCCAGCTCGAAGCCGGTGATGGTGTGGGCGCGGGCCGTCGCCAGATCGACGAAGGTGATCCGACCCTCCGGGTGCGCCTGCGCTACGAAGCCGCGCCCCACCGCTTCCACGATGCCGGTCGCCCCGGGCGAAGGCGGGCTCGCCAGGGCCAAGAAGTCTTCTTGAAGCGTGTCGAGGCGCACGCGATAAACGCCATGCACGGTGGTCTTGTCGTTGCCCACGGTGACGAGCGCAAACTTTCCGTCCGCTGAGAAAGCCAGCGAGCTCGGAGCAGCGTCGGTGCCGACGATCTTGGCGGAGCGCTTGCCCAGCGTCGGAATACTGCTGAAGAGCCCCGCTTTGGTGCTGCCCAGCATCGGCCTCTGAAAGGCGATCGCCGAAGCGGCAAGCGGCGCCGCAAACACAGCGCTTACCGGTCCCTTGACGTCGATCGTGCGGTAGGCCCGGGCCGCGCCCTCCCGTAAATCCAGCAGCGTGAGGTGGCTGTTGTCCGCGCCGTTCTGGTAGAGCATCGCCAATTCGCTGCCGGCCGAGAGCGCGACGCTGGAGGCGATTTCGCCCGGGATAGCCAGGTGTTCGAAGGTCGCGGCGGCGTCGAGCAAAGGCAGGGGCAACGGCAGCAGCACCACCTGGCTGAGGGTCGGCAGCGCGGCTATCGCGAGCTGGCCGTCCGCGCTCAAGTCCACGTCGGCGATCGGGCCGCCCAGGTCGAACAACGTGCGCGTGTCCTGGACGAGATCCACGACCCGAAGCGCGCTGCTGTCCTGGATCCTGACTACCGCGAAATCGCCGTCCGGGCTGATGCTGACATCCCGCGCGACCTGCTCTTCA
>JANNWK010001231.1:0-2101 GCA_031408355.1 Myxococcales bacterium | reverse complement strand
GGTGTGAACCAGATCCGCGAGCTGGAGCGCCTCACCCTGCTCGCGCACGTAGCCCAAGTAGCGACCCGCCATGGCCAGGAGCGCCTGCGGATCGCGCGCTGAGAGCGGCAAGAACAGTGGGCCCGGTCCGGAACGCTTCTGGTTTGGCGTCGGCCGTTCAGGGGCTTCTTCGAGCACCACGTGCGCGTTGGTGCCGCCGTAGCCGAAGGAATTGACGCCGGCCCGCGCTGGGCCGACGTGCTCGGGCCAGGCGGTCACTGCGAGCGGGACCTGCACTCCGAGCTCCGCAAACGCGATCTTCGGGTTGGGACGCTTCATCCCGATGTGCGGGGGGATTTGGCGATGCTGCAGCGCCAGCGCCGCTTTGATCAGCCCCGCGATCCCAGCAGCCGCTTCCAGGTGCCCAATGTTGGCCTTGACGGAGCCGACGTAGGTGGGCGCCTCGGCGCTCAGACCGAGCCCCTGGCTGAGAGCCTCGAGCTCCGTGGGATCCCCAAGCGGCGTGCCCGTGCCGTGCGCCTCGATGTATTGCACGCTTCGGTTGCCCGCAAGCGCGTGAACCCGGCGCAGCAGCGCCGTTTGCGCAGCCCCGTTCGGAAGCGAGACGCCTTGGGTGCGGCCGTCGTGGTTGACCCCCGACGCCACCACGACGGCGTAGATGCGATCCTGTGCAGCGAGCGCATCGGAAAGGCGTCGCAGCAGCACGACTCCCGCGCCCTCACCGCGCCCGTAGCCGTTGGCGTCGGCGTCGAACGCCTTCGAGCGCGAGTCGGGCGAGAAGAAGTGGCCCTTGGAGGGCGGGATGGCCGACGTGGGCGAGAGCATGATGTTGGCGCCGCCCGTGAGCGCGCTGTCGCATTCGCCGTTCCAGATGGCCTGGCAGGCATAGTGGAACGCCACGAGCGAGGCCGAGCAGGCCGTGTCCATGGCCACGCACGGCCCCCGCAAGTCGAAGGTGTGGGCCAACCGTGCCGCCAACATGGTGGGTGTCGCGCCGGTAGCGGCATGCGAATCCAGAAGGTCGAGATTGAGTTGACCTTGCTGCACGAGCCCTTGGTCGATGCCGAAGGCGCCGATAAACACGCCTGTGGCCGAGCCTTCCAGTGACTGAGGAACGATCAATGCGTCTTCAAAGCACTCCCAACTCACTTCGAGCAGCAGGCGCTGCTGCGGATCGAGCACCGCAGCTTCGCGGGCCGTGATGCCGAAGAAACGCGCGTCGAAACGCGAGATGTCCTGGTCGACGAAGCCGCCCGCGTTGAAGATGATCCGACCCGGTACGGATAGATCTGAGCTGTAATGCAGCCGGGAGTCCCAACGATCGCGCGGCACCGGTCCAATCGCGTCGACACCCTCGCAAAGACGCTGAAAGTAGCTGACCGGCGAAGTGATCTGCCCGGGCAGTCGGCAGCCGATGCCGACGATGGCTAGGGGCTGCAGTGGGGACGCGGGCACGCTCGACATCGCAAGGGGCTGTAGCAGCTTAGCCTGGGCGCTGCATGACCAGGGCACCATAGTGGCCGCCTAGCCCGAAAGCATGCTTCAGGACAAAATCGACCTGGCGTGGGCGCAGCGCTGGCGCGATCGGCAGCTCGATGTCCGGATCTTGCCGCTCGCAGTGGGGGACCGGGGGCGTGCAGCCCGCTTGCATCGCGCAGGTGCAGGCGATGAGCTCGACGAGCGCCGCGGCTTGCACGCTGTAGCCAAGCATCGACTTCTCTGCCGAGACGTGGACCTGCTCGAGCTCCGGTCCGAAGACGCGATGGATAGCGCGCGCCTCCGCGGCATCTCCGAGTTGGGTTGACGAGCCCATGGCGCTTATCAGGTCGATGCGACCGGGTTCTACGTCACTTGCTGCGAGCGTCTGGCGCATGACCCGGACCATGTGGGTGAGGCTCGGGCGCATGAAATGCTGCGAACTCATGGCCAGGCCCCAGCCCAGGATTGTCGCAAATTCTTGGACTGAAGCTTCACGAACATCGGCGGCTTCCAGGACCAAGGCGGCGGCGGCTTCGCCCAGGACGAAGCCGCTGCGCTGCTGGTCGAAAGGCCGCGAGGCGGCGGAGGGCACGCCGTCCCAACGCGAGAGTGTGAGCGCCCG